>JAJZBJ010000086.1 GCA_021798975.1 Bacillota bacterium
CGGCATTGCGCTCAACAGAGCCTGGGTGTAAGGATGGACGGGCGCCGCAATCACGTCGTCAGTCGGACCATATTCGACCACCTCACCGCGATAAATCACGCAAATATGGCCATCGGGAGCCACGTAACGGGCCGCCGCGACATCGTGCGTGATAAAGATGATGGAGATGCCGAGCCGGGTCCGGAGATCACCGAGCAGGCTCAGGATGCCGAGACGGAGCGAAACATCGATCATGGACACCGCTTCGTCTGCCACCAGGACGCTTGGATCCACCGTCAGAGCCCGGGCGATAACGAACCGTTGGCGCTGTCCCCCGGATAAGTTATGCGGATATTTGTACATCGTGGTCGCGGGATCGAGACCGACCAGGCGCAGCAGTTCCTGCATCCGGCTCTGCACCCAAGATGCGTCGTTGCCCAGCTTTTTGGCCTGAAGGCGCAGCGGATCGGCCAATGCCTCCCCCAAGGGTCGAGCGGGATTCAGGGCCGCGTAAGGGTCTTGCTGGATCAGCTGCACCTTGTGCAGCCGCTCCCGCCGCTCAGCCGGACTCAGCGAGCCCAGAGCCACCCCGTCAAAGTAGAGTTCGCCGCCCGTGTAGGATTCGAGGCCTGCGATAATGCGGCCGAGCGTGGTCTTGCCACAACCCGACTCGCCGATGAGCGAGATGGCGCTCGAGTCCTCCAGCGTCAAGCTCACGCCGCGGAGCGCCTGAACCGGCTTCTGCCCCAAAACTCCGCCTGTCGCCGCATAAACTTTGGTGATATCTCGGACTTCAATCATGCGCGGGCCTCCTCGTAATGGCAGGCGAACCGGTGCATACCGGCATCAGCATCCATCGCGAACTTGGGCAAGACCGTCTCGCACACGTCCATGCGATGCGGACAGCGATTGCGAAAGACGCAACCCTCCGCCGGTATGGACGCCAACGCAGGGGGCTGCCCCTCGAGCGCTTTGGCCTGAGACGGGTCGCCGGTCAAGCGCGGAATAGCGCGAATCAGCGCCCGGGTATAGGGATGGCGGGGATGGCGGAGCAGTTCTGCCGTCGGAGCCTCTTCCACCACCCGCCCGGCGTACAACACCACCACCCGGTCGGCCAATTCGGCCACGACGCCCATGTCATGGGTAATGAGCACGGTAGTCAATTGGCGTTCGCGCTGAATCGACCGGACAATTTCCAGCACGGAGGACTGCGACAAGACGTCCAGCGCCGTGGTGGGTTCGTCCATTAGCAAGATGTCGGGTTTGAGCACCAAGCTAAAGATGATGCCGACCCGCTGGCGCATGCCCCCCGACAACTGGTGTTGGTACGAGGTGAGCACCCGGTCCGCATCCAGCGACATCCGGGTCGCCAAGGCTGCGGCTTCGCGCAGTACGTCGCGGGGGTTGGGCATGCGGTGCGAGCGCGCGAGATCCAACAGCTGTTTGCCGACGCGCGTCAACGGGTTCATCGAGTTCTGGGATGCTTGAAAAATCATACTGATGGACTTCCCGCGGATCCGGCGCAGCTGTTCCGGGCGCATGCGGATGACATCACCCATGCCGCGATAAGCGACCGACCCGCGAACAATCCGTCCCGGTTTGCTGACCGCGTTCATCAAGGCCAGCGCTAAGGTTGACTTGCCGGAGCCTGATTCACCGATAATGGCGGTAATCTTGCCTTGATGAATATCCAGGGCGACGTCGCGCAAGGCTGTGAGGTCGCGCCCATCCACGTGGTAGGCCACCGTCAAGTCGCGCACCTGGCAGGCTATGCCGGGCGCCATCTCCACGTCAGCCGCACTCGGGTTCATCGTTGCGCTCATGCTAGGCCTCCCTCAAACGCGGATTGAGAATTTCGTCTACGGCATCCAGCGTCAGCACAATGCCGAACGTGACGAGCAAAATGCAAACCATGGGCGAAATCATATAGAGCAGCGACTGCGGCGTATAAAGAGCTCCGTTGTTGAAGGCCAAGTTTAACATGACTCCCCAGTTGTTGGCTTGGAATGGGATCACGCCCAAGAAGAACAACCCGACCTCCGCATATATGCCGCCCGTCACGGACAACAGCAGGTTCATGGCGATATACGGGGCGATATTGGGCAAAATCTCCCGGGTCATGATATGGATGTTGGAGAGACCAAGCCCGCGCGCCGCTTCAATAAATCCCCGCTCTCGCAGCGACAGCGTTTGCGAGCGGACTGCCCGTGCCAGCCCTCCCCATCCCGTTAGACCCAGCACCAAGCCCATAGCGATGGGACTGCCGAAACTCCAAATAGTCGACAGCACGATAAGCAAGGGAAAGCTGGGAATCGTCAGAATAAAGTCGGTGACACGCATGATGACCGTGTCGGTTCTGCCCAGGAAATACCCGGAAACCACCCCCGCCACGGTCCCGAAGCCAATGGTAAAGACCGCAGCTAATGCCGCCGCCGACAGCACGTAGCGCGACCCGGTGATTAGCTCCGCGAGGACGTCGGAGCCCTCAAAATCGGTCCCGAGCGGGTGGGCCCATGACGGCGGGGCATAGAGCAAGGCCGCGTTAATCGGCAGATGCTCGGGGTACAACAGGGGACCGAATAGGGCCATCAATGCGAAAAAGAGCAGGATAACGACACCGATGACGCGTCCTGGCTTTCTGGTCACAGCCCTCCACGAGGTCGCCCACCGCGACGGGCGGCGGAACTCGGGAGGAACGGTACCGATGTAAGGCGCGGTCGCTTGTGACATGATGTTCCTCCTTTTCGGGATCGGCTACTGTACGCGGATGCGCGGATCGATGGCCGAATACAGGAAGTCGGCTAAGATGTTGGCCGTGATGACAGCCGTGGTGATGATCAGAAATGAACCGGCCATCAAGGGATAGTCGAGATTCCCGGTAGCGGAAATCAGCATGTAGCCAAGCCCCCGGTAATCGAAAATCTCTTCGATAAAAACCGAACCGCCAAACATAAAGCCAATGGACAGCGTGAGCGTCGTGAAGAGCGGCAATATAGCATTGCGGGCGATGTACCCAATCCGGATGCGGGATGTCAGTCCGCGCAGTTCCGAGGCCAGAATGAAGTCGTCGCCCAACACCGAGATCACGCTGGACTTCATCGTCAGCGCCCAACCGCCATAGCTGGAAATCGCGTAGGCGGCCACCGGGAGAATCGCGTGAAAGGCCAATGATCCCAAAAAGGGCAAGTTCCAGCCGGGATGCAGAGCAGCATTATAGGGCGACCCGTATGGGAAAATGCGCCAAATCGTGGTAAACAGATACGCCAGCAACAAGGCGAGAATTAGTTGCGGAATACCATGCAGAAACGTGGAAAACAGCGTCAAGCCGTTGCTAATGCGCCGCTCGCGATAAACCGCAATAATGACTCCGGCCAAAATGCCGACCACAAAACTGACAATGATGCCGCTGGTCACCGTCAAGACGGTCCACGGCATGGCCTGCAGCAAGAGGTGGGTCACGGACTCCCCGGCGTACGTAATAGACTTGCCTAAGTTTAGGTGCAGGAGTTGCCACATGTAATGCACATACTGCACATCGAGCGGCTGATGGGGCAAAAATCCGTACATGGCTTGCACTTCGTGCTGCGCCTGCAGCGGCTGAACGCCCGCGATCTCCAACTGGGCCAATTTCGCTTCAACTGGATTCCCCGGAATCATGTGGATCAGAAAGAAGGTAAAAGAAGCCACCACCAAAATCATGAGAATGCCGCCCAAGATCCGGCGAACCAGGCGAGCGGGAAGTGATTTCACAAAATCCCCCTCTTTACGAAGGCTCCGGCCGGACCAAGTCCAGCCGGACGCCTTCATAGCAATTGTGTCGTGCGTTTCCGATGTGTCTTACCGCTTCGGATGGACGTAGCCGAAGGTTTCCCATGCCCCGATGGGGGGGTAATCGCCTTCGGTGCTAACCATGAGCTGCTGGTTGTGCAGCGGGTAGTCGGTAAAGTACTGGGTGTTGACAAACCCGGCCTGCGCGTAATCCCAGAGCGTAATCACGGGCACATACTGGTTGGTCGCAGCCGACAATTTGGCCACAATCGTCTTAATCTCGCCCTGGGTCAGCGACGCGTTGGAGAGTTCATTGGCCAGCTGCCCCGGGTTAATTGTGCCGTAACCCTTCACCTTCACCGTCTGGGGGAAGTCCAGCCAGTTGCCGCCGTCCTTCTTTGACGCCGGCGTGTACACCAGTTTGGTGCCGTTGAGCGAGTAGCCGTCAATGCTGCCGTACAACCGAGACCATGTGGAGTAAATCCACGGCCCCAACGAACCAATCCAGAACTGGACCGCATAGGCGCCATTCTTCTGGTCTTGTTCATATTCAGCGAAGGAAGCGACAATCGTCTGCTTGGTCTTAATGCCGAAGGAGTTGAGCTCACTCTCCATCACCGAGCCCGCCTCAATCCAGTCATTGAACCCGCTGACGTTCATGATGTTGATGGTGAACGGCTTGCCCTTGGGGGTGTACCACTGTCCGCCCTTCTTCTTGAATCCGACCGACTTCAACAACTGGGCCGCTTTGGCGGTGCTCGGATTGTAACGGTTCAAGCCACGGAGCTGCCCCGCCGTCAGGTACGCTTTGGTCTGGGCGTCGATCATGCCGTCGCTCCACAGGGAACGGGTTCCACCGGTGGGCTCCCCGATTTTCCAGATGGTGTGCTTGTTGAGCAGGTAGGCGATCGCCTGCCGAACCTGCACCATCCCCCAGGGGTAATCCTTCTCATTGAAGGCCAGCTGAGCGGTGACGAAGGCCGGGATTTGATAATAGACGTTGCCCGGGGTCTGTTCCAACTGGTGCACCAGAGCAAGCGACATCCCGCCGGACGTTCCCTGGTAGATTTGCCCTCCACGCAGCCACCCGAAGACCGTGTTGTTCGACGCATTGTTGCGCATAATCACGGTTTTGATGGAAATCCGGTTGGCATCGTAGAAGTAGGGGTTTTTCGTCATGATAATTTCGTCCGGGTTCATGCTCGAAATGTAGTAAGGGCCTGCGGAGACATCTTTCTGCGGGGCGAGGGTGTCCAACTTGGTCTTATTCAGGGTGGAAAGGGTGGTCTGTGCCGCCTTGGCCTGTTTGACCAACGCTGAATTGGACCCGGAATAGAGCGACTGATTGATGGTCGTCCAAATGTTCGCGGGCAGAATGGTGCCGTACACGGAAGCCGGAACAATGTACTGCTCGAGAACGGAACGCCAAAAAGCGCTGTAGTTGTCGCCCGGCACCTCTTTGAACTGAATCTCTCTGGGACCCAGCGCCTTCACAGACCCGAGGTCAAAGGATTGAGAAGTCCCGGAGACGAAGTACAACGCAAACGTGTCCACGATGTCGGTTGAGGTGACCGGCTGCCCATTGGACCAGCGGGCCTTGGGGTTAAGCCACACCGTAATGGCATGGCCGCCGTTCGTCACCGACCACGATTGGGCGATGCCGCCGCCTTTAAAGAACGCGTTAATATTGGTGCCTTCCAGCTTGTGGTAGGCCAAAGGCTCCAGGTCCATGCCCGGGTACACATTGCCGACCGGGCTGAACCAGTTCATCGGTCCGCCTTGGTTAATCGTGGCGATGGTGACATAGGGAGTGCTGCTAGTTGCTGCCGGCTTCATCGCCGCGAGTGCACCGCCGCCAGTCAGCAACGTTGTCATCAGCGCCGCTGAGGCGATTGCATATACGCTTTTCATCGAGTGCCTCCTTGTCGAATTGGAGAGATATCCGCTGTGGGCCGCGGTGGGACCATGCGTCGATAGCGTCCGCGTCTATCCGCCAGATGGGACAACTCCACGTGACCATTGGATAATTTCCGTCGTCGCGGGGTCTTAGAGAGCCTGCCCGGTGTCCCCGGTTTCCCGGAGTCCACGATGACCGACGGCGCGGTACCGACCCGGGGGACCGGCACGGACGTTGCCTCGTAACCCATCGCACCCCCGTACTCTGCCAGGGGGTTTGGGGGGATCCAATATTGGCAACCGGGTCTCGAGCCGTGCTTGGGAGTCGGTTTCGGGATATTTGTGGGACGTTGGCATGCCTTCCGCCCAAATTCGGCGGTCAAGAGAACCTTTATTGTACGATAGCCATCGATGGTCAGGGTGTGGCACGGCCGAATTATTGCTGCCCGGCTGAAAGCGGGGTGTTTGGCCAAACCGCGAACCGGAAGTTCCGAGACATTTTGAGGGCGGCAGGCGATTTTGGCCTCCGATTCATGCAGAGGATCCTGACTCGATTCGACTCGTTCAAGAACGCCTGACGTCGGCACAGCGTTTCACCTTCGAACCCCGTGAAAGTGGGGCAATTTTTCAGCACGTGTACGGCCTGACCATATCACGAACCACGGAATGTTTCAATATTTTTCCTTAGTTGGAAGAATAGCAAAACCCCTGTCAACAAAAGTCTATCCCTGCCGGTCCGTTTCAGGGCGCGTCGCAATCCGGCGAGTCTGGACCGGATTGCCGCGGGAATGGCGTCGATCTGAAGCGGCTCTTGTCCTAGACTAATTCCCCCGGCGGCGCGGCTTAAGACACAGGCCGCGAGCGACAGTTTGTCCGAGGAAGTGCTGCGCACCCAGGCCATTCCCGCATCGCAGTCCAAACCCGAAGGATTCCCCGACTGGAACGTCGAACTCGCACCCAAAGCACAGGCGAAGGCTGCCCACCGATATCCACGCACGCACTGTAGGAGGCGCGAGAGCACATGACCAGGTCGGATTTAGATCGCTTAGTCGAGCAGCTGCCGGAGTACGTTCAGGCGAGAATGGCACAGTTTGATGTTCCCGGGCTGGCCCTGGCCATCGTGCACCGCAGCCGGGTCGTCTTTTCAGAGGGATTCGGTGTCAGGCGGCTGGGCGCGCCGGGGCCCGTGACCGACCGTACCGTGTTTCCGATTGCCTCGACATCGAAGGCATTCACCTCCACGGCCGTGGGAATTTTAGTGGACGAGGGCAAATTGGACTGGGATCGCCCCGTCCGCCAATACTATCCGGAATTGGAACTTTACGATCCCGTGGCGTCCCAGTTATTAACCCTGCGAGATATGGCCTGTCACCGGTCCGGCCTTCCCCGCCACGATGTCGTCTGGTATCAGTCTCCGTATTCCCAGGAAGAGATGATTCGCCGGCTCCGCTATCTCGAGCCCAGCGCCTCCTTCCGCGCAAAGTGGCAGTATCAAAACCTCATGTACATGACGATCGGGCACGTGATTTCGCGGGCCTGCGGGCAGCCCTGGACTCAGTTTATCCGGGAGCGTATCTTTGAACCCTTGGACATGGCCGCCTCCGGATTTTCGATCCCGGAGGCCGGCGCCGAAGGCGACTACGCTTTTCCTCATGCCCATGCAGAGGGTCAGCTGACGGAATACCCGTTCTATCGCGAACTCGAGCCCTCAGCCGACGGATCCATTGTCACCAACGTACGGGACATGAGCCGATGGCTGATGCTCAACCTAAATAGCGGCCGTCACCACGGGCATCAGATTGTCTCCCAGGAACAGTTGAGAAACCTCCACACTCCGCACGTGGTCGTGCCGGATGAAGACGGGGCATCGGCTGCGCCGGGCATTCCATTTTCGACGTACGGGCTGGCCTGGAGCGTCGATCCCTATCGCGGCCAGCGCTTAATCCATCATGACGGCGCTATTGACGGCTTTGGGGCCACGGTGGCCTTGCTTCCGGATCACGAGCTGGGCATGGTGATCTTGGCCAACAGCGATAATGCCTGGTACGCCAACATGGCCATCCGCAACGCCATCGTCGACGCGGCAGCGGAGCTCGGGGCGATGGATTGGGCCGCGCACATGCAACAGCAATACGCAAAAGACGAAGCCATGGCGCGGGCCGAACAGGACCACCACCTCCAGAATCGGGTGCCGAACACCCAACCATCCCATCCCCTCGAAGACTATGCCGGACAGTACGAGCATCCGGGCTACGGGATGATTGAGGTCGCAGCCGTCTCCGGGCGACTCGCGATCTCGCATTATGCGTTCACGTTCGAAGCCTCCCACTACCATTACGATATGTTTGACGCGCCCCCATCCGCCGCCATTGACCCCGGAAAGCCGGTGCTTGTCGCATTTTCCATGAATGAGGCCGGCGTCATTGACCAACTGAGAATCCGGCTGGAACCCGACCCTCATGTCCATCCGATTGGCTTTACCCGGCGCACGCAATGCCCGCGCTGACGCGGCAGGAGACCGGGGCTTGCCGGAGCCCACTGGCCCACCGACCAGAAACTCCCCCCGGTCTCCCTTTGTCATCACGACCACCCGCGGCCTTCAACTAGGTGGCGAGATGGTAATCCTCATGAGCCATAATGCGGTCAATGGTAGGCACCAGGGATGGCATTGATTGCTGTGCCCACTGGCGGACATCTTGGTACAGGGCCGCTTCGCGTTTCTCTCCTTCCACAATGTCGTCCGACTCCACATGGGGAAACTGGGCTTGGAGACCCATTTTGCCCATGCTCTTGCCGATCCATCCCATGTGCCGCATCTCGTCGATGGACCGCTCCTCCATGTCTAGTCCCATCTGGCGGGTATGATCCTCCATGAACATGCGCATCAGGTACACCATCATTTGCTGGTATTCAATCCCCACCGTCGCCTGCAATGTGCGGGCCACATGCTGCACCTCGGCATCGGGACGCGCGATGGTCTGCGGTTCACCGTGGGATTGGTCCAACATCTCGCGAAACTGTCGCAGATGGTCGAATTCGTCCGCATTGATGCGTCTCAGCAAGGCCTTAATCGAGTCCTGGCGGATGGCGTCAATGTGTTGGTCATATTGCTCAATGGCCTGAATCTCGACGTCAATATCCTTCTTCAAGGCTGACTGCAGCGTCGAGACCGGCCCTATCTCCGGCGTCTTCAGATCGGGGACTCCGCCCAACTGCGCAATCGTATGTCCAAGCCACTTGAAGTGCCGCATCTCGTCATACGCGATTTCGATTACCTCCCGTCCGTACTGACGGGCTACCGTCCATGCATGGGTGAGGTAGTAAACAATCGCTTCGTGCTCGCCAAATAAATCGGCATTCAACATGTCCACCACGCTCTGCGTTTCCTGGTCCATTGCCTTCCCCCTTCTCGTTGACGCCTCATACGGCGTCGTCTGGACCTTAGGATAGGCGTGGAAGTGCCCAAATATCCCGTGACGGAATCCCGGAACGGCTCGGGAACCGAGTTTTTACGGGACGGGGCGGGCATGATATGACTCACCGCGAGTCACTGCGCCGCATACGCCAAGCAACCGCGGGTTCGCGCCCCCAACCGCATATCGGCACCTATTGTAGGAGGTTCAATAAAGCGTGATAGATCATGGGATGGCCTGGGCAATCTGTCATCGTCGGCCGCCGTTCCGGGTCGGAACAGCGGACCGCAGCAGTCACCCGGCCGCCACAGGCCGTGGGATGCACGACGGCATCACGGAATAATCCGTCATGGCCATCATCCACCCCCATCAACAGGCCCGCTGGTTCGAGTCCGCAACATGGGCCGTAGCCCATGCCATTAATGATGGGTATCCCACCCTCTATCTGCCGTTGTTGCCGGTGCTGATGCAGCGATGGCACTTTTCCGCGAGCCAGGCCGGTCTTTTGGCCGGTCTGTTAGCGCTCACAACACAGGCCTTGCAACCCTTGCTCGGGGCCTGGGCGGACCGTCGGGGCGGCCCTTGGTTTATTGTCCTCGGCCTCGCCCTCGGCAGTTTGGGCAACGCGCTTGGCTTGGCATGGGCGCCCACCTATGCCGTCTTCGCTGCGTCGTTGATGCTGGGCGGTGTGGGCAACGCCGCCTTTCACCCCCATATGGCTGCCTTAGTCAGCCGAAATCAGCGGGAACACCGGGGCCGGTCCCTGGGCGGATGGATGGTCAGCGGCATGATTGGGCATAGTTTGGCCCCCTTGGCCGTGGTCGCGCTGTGGCACAACTGGGGATCGCGTGGGGTGGCAATCCTGGCATTACCGGGGGTGCTCGCGGCCGGAGCCCTGTATATTTCTGCCCGCACGATTCCCCGGCCGGACGTGCCCCGCCGCCGCCCGCCACCCATACGCTGGGCCCAGGTGTGGCGTCGCAGCCGTGGGTTCGGCGCGCTGATTGTCCTGCGGAATCTCGGCGCATCGAGCCTGCTAACCTTGATCCCGCTCGTCTGGCATCAACGGGGCGGCAGCCCCGCCCAAGCCGGCGCCGTACTAGCCGTGGTCTATACGGCGGGAATGATGGGCAATCTCTTGGGCGGCTCCGTCTCGGATCAGTGGGGTGTCCGTTCCGTCTTGGCAGGCTCCCTGGTTGGGGCCGGCATCTCCGCGGCTGTGGGCGGCATGGCCACCACCGGAACCGGGTGGGCGTTTTGGATCGCGGTGGCAATCTGGGGTTTTACCGTGAACGGGGCGGGTGCCGCGATGCTGGTCTACGGACAATCGCTCTTTCCGGGCAAGTTGGGGTTGGCGTCCGGACTGACCATGGGTTTGGGCAATACCATCGGCGCGTTCGGAGCCTGGGGCGTTGGGGCCATCGCCCAGTGGCACGGCCTATCCATCGCAATTGACGTGGCAGCGGCTTGTCTGATGTTGGGCGTGATACCGGCCGTGGCGTCCATCCGGCGCATGGCAGCGCCGCTCCCCGAGTGATGCACGCGATTAACCCATAACAGCGGTCCCCCAGCCTGCCGCCGACGGATCCCCCGAAGCGTGTAACCTTCACGGGTAGCGCACGTTATAGTCACCAACAGGATGAGAAAGGAAGGGTGCCCGGTGCTGAAACATTGGGTTCTTGCGGCCGCTATTGTGGCTGGAGGCACGCTTCTAGCCCAAAACCACATTCATCGCCAAGTCAGCCAATCGCTGAAGCAGCCCCCATCCCCGGCACGCGTCATGATGCGCGCAGAAACCCGGCTTCCCCAGGGCGACTCCCTGCGTCTGTCGGCCGTCGATTTCATTTCTCCCCGAGACGGCTGGGTCGTGGGAGCCACCCTGAACAAAAGCGGCCAGTGGGTGGCCGAGACGATCTATCGCACGGTCGACGGCGGCAAGCGTTGGTCGTCGTTGGCGGTGTGGGACACGAGCCACCCCATGCCGGCACCCGCGCAATCCAGCGTGGGGCTCCCAGCCATCACCCGCCTCAGCTTCCAGAATGGCCATTCCGGCCACGCGGTGGAATTCCTCGGCGTCGGGGCGGGGCAAGCGACCTACGGCATTCTGTCCACCCGCGACGGAGGCCGCCAGTGGACACTGAAAACGCCGCATATCCTGATCGGTTCCGACGGACCCGTCAGCCTCAGTTTTCCGGGCGGTGGAAGCACGGGGTGGTTTGGCAACGGCTCCTTTGCCGGGGCCTACACGCTCCTCGCCAAGACCACGGACAATGGCAGATCGTGGACGACCTGGGCGCAGGTCCCCAGTCCCCAACCCTCGCCCTCGGCGCTCGACATGCACTTCACGTCGCTCACATCAGCCTACATGGTCGTGAGCGGCAACGGCTACCAAAAGACCCGCCCATCGCTGGAGCTTTTGACCACGCAGGATGGCGGCCTGCGCTGGCAGAACCGGATGCTGCCGGTGACGGGTCTCCCTGACCTCATTAACGGCCTCTCCTATGTCAATCCATCGATCGGATGGATCGTCGCCGCCGCGCCCAATCATCCGTACCGCCTCTATCATTGGAGCCACGGCAGCTGGGCCCCGCTGGCCACACCGGGAAAGGGCAGCTTCAACCCGCCGCTGTTGGACTTAGTCACGGCGAAAGTCGGCTATGCCGCCCAATCTGAGGGTTCGCTCAGCACCCTCTGGAAGACGGCCGATGGCGGCAGCCACTGGACACCAGTCAAGCTGCCGTAATCCAAAACACCCCAGGTTCGAATCGACCGCCGGTCTGCCTTCCAAGCTGGTGCTGGGGCACCAGATCCCCACGCGCAGAGGCGGCGGCACGGATTACAGAAGAGCCCCCGCACACACCACGGGGGCTCCATACTCGCGTAACAGCTGCCTTAGGCCAGATTCTCCTTCACATGCCCTTGAATGCGCTTCGCAAAGGCGCGATTCACGTGCTGGAACTCGATGGCCTGGCTGATGGAACGGGCCGCCTCGGGAATGGGGTGAGCTTCCAACCAGGCGACGGCCTGGTCCGCCAAAGGCTCCTCGGTCATCCGCGAGATGGGCGCCACCATCGGGTATTGCATGAACGGGGGGAACTTGGCCGTCAGTTCATCCCAGTTGCCCTGAATATAATCCCAAGCAATGCGGCGCGCTTGACGGTTGGCCAATAGACGGCCAATCGCATAGGCCCCGTCTTGTACCCGCACATCTGGCGAGCCGTACAGTGCCAGGGTCTTCTGCACCAGTTCCGGCGTCTGGAAGTCCGCCAAGGCATAGAGGTAGCGATTGATATCCTGCGGCGTCTGGGCCTTCTGGTATTGGGTGCGGATGATGTCCCACTCGGCCGACCCGCCTGCGGCCGCCACCACATCCACGACCGCCGTTAGGAGGTCCGGCGAGACCAGCGCTTCTTTTCGCACATGGGCCGCGAACCGCTTCTGGGCTTCTTGGCGAACCGCCTCATCCTCTCCAACCGTGCCCAAGAGCCGCACCACCGTCGACCGCAGGCGCCCGCGCCCGACATCTTCGCCCGTCTCCGGCTCCCAACCCAGTTCCGCCAAGACCGGCGCTGCGATATTCCGGACGAAAGGCGCGAGGGCCGCGCGTCCCTCGGCGTCGCTGAGATTTTCGAGCGAGCCGAGCTGGCGGGCCACGCTGCTCCATACATCGGCGCCGCGCTCAGCCGTCATCCGCCGCCATAGGCTTACCGCTTGGCTCAACGGCACCAAATTAGCCAGGACGCCCGCCCACACATCGTCTACCAGACTCAGCCGCTCCAAGTCCGT
>JAJZBJ010000087.1 GCA_021798975.1 Bacillota bacterium
CCCGCGCGCGGGGAGGACTGGCCGTGGTTCGCCCGGCCCAGTCTGTATGTCCGGCCGACCGCTCCCCGTGTGGTGCGCGAGTTGGTTCAGTATTTAGCCGCTCATCCGGATCGGGCCCGCTATGGGATTTACGGGAGCACATCATGAGCATGCCGAGCGTGACGGATCGGATGCCGCGGCGCGCAGCCGGCGTGGCCGCTGGCTTGTTCGGGCTGGTGGGCATCGTTGTGGTGGCCTCTTTAGTGGCGGGCGCGTGGCCCATGCTGGGTGAGCCCCGGTCGGTCGCCAACCTCATCGGCGCGGTGTGGGATCCCTTGCGGGGGCGATTTGGCATGGCCCCCTTTGTGGTCGGCACCGCCGCGGTGACGCTTGCGGCGCTCCTCATTGCGGTTCCCGTGGCCTTGGGGGCGGCGGTAACCGTGGTGCACCAAATGGGGGCCTTAATGCGAGAGTGGACCCTCAGGGTCTTGGCGGTCCTGACCGCCGTGCCATCTGTCGTGTTCGGGTGGTGGGGTCTTCAAATGGTGGTGCCGTGGGTACGGAACCGTGTGGGTGGACCCGGCTACAGTCTCTTGGCGGCCGGTATCGTGTTGGCGCTCATGATCCTGCCGACTCTAAGCCTCTTTTTCGCGCAATCTCTGGGCCAGGTGCCCAAGGTTCTGCGGGAAGGGTCGGCAGCCTTAGGGGCGACAGCGGACCAGACCCTGCTGCGGGTTGAATTGCCGGTGGCCATGCCGGCATTGGTGAATGGTTTGGTGGTGGGGCTGGCACGGGCTTTGGGGGAGACTATGGCCGTTCAGATGGTGATTGGCGGTCAGACAGCGCTGCCCCGGGGACTCGCCGATCCGGGCGCGACGCTGACGACGCAAATTTTCACCGATATCACCGCGTTTCCGCCGGGGACGGCCGGTCACGCGGTGCTGGACATTATGGCGTTGTTGCTGATTGCCGCCATGTACGTACTGGTCCGCGCCGCCGAACGCTGGGGGGGCCTCTAATGGGCCGGGGACGGCGCCTTTACGGGCTATCCGCTGTCCTGGCGGCGCTGGGGCTGGCAGGATTTGCGCTGGTGTTGGGCTCATTGCTGAAAAGCGGCCTGCCGATCTTGACATGGCACTTCTTAACGAGCTCAGGCCCGGGAGGTATCGGTCCTGAAATCCTGAACACGGCTGTACTGTGTGCCATCGCTCTAGTGGTCACAGTACCACTGGGACTTATGGTGGCGGTCTATCAAGGCGAGTACCTCCGCCGTCGGAGCCGGCGGGTTCGCGAATTGGATCACCTGCGGGCAACCCTGATGAGCGCGCCGACGATTGTTGTGGCCCTGGTGATCTACCGCGTGGCGGTAGGGTGGTGGCACTGGCCGGTGTCTCTCATGACGGGCGCCTTGGCACTCGCGGTAATCAACTGGCCGTTCATGGTGGCCGTGTCCCGATCCGCCTTGGCGTCGGTTCCGGATAGTTACCGGGAGGCTTCCCTGGCGTTGGGCGCGAGCCGATTTGAAACCGTGATCAAAGTGGTGATCCCGGCTGCGCTGGGAAATTTAATCGAAGGCATTGGCATGTCGCTGGCACGGCTGGCCGGGGAGTCGGCCGCCTTGATTGTGACCGCGGGTGTCAATGTGTCGCAGCACTGGAGTTTATGGGGGCCGGGTGAGACGCTGGCTGTCCACATTTGGTACATCCGCACGGAGGGCCTGGTATCGGGGCGCGACGCCGAGGCGGCGGCCACCGGGTTGACGCTGATGATAGGCATCAGTGTCGTGCTGTGGCTAGCCAGCAGGGCGGCCCGGCTATTCGGCCGTTCACAGGGGGGATACGATGGAGCCTAAACTGCGGGTGGAAAATCTGTCGGTCTGGTACCAGCGCCAGCCGGCCTTAAAGCATGTCACACTGTCCGTGGAAGAGGGCGAGGTACTGGCGCTGATTGGCCCCTCCGGCTGCGGCAAGTCGACCTTTCTTCGGACCCTGAACCGGCTCTCCGAAGAGCAAGTTGGTGTGCGCGTGACCGGCAGTATCCTGTTGGGAGACTTAGATATCCATCAGCCGCAAGTGGACGTGACTCAGATCCGGCGCCGGATCGGGATGGTCTTTCAAGCGCCCAATCCCTTCCCCTTCAGTATTTTCGACAATGTGGCCTACGGACCGAGACTCCAAGGTGCCGCGGATCCGGCGGCCTTGCGGAAAATTGTCGAGCAAAGCCTGCGGCAAGCCGCGCTGTGGGATGAAGTACGCGGCAAACTGCGCCGTCCTGCCCTAGCCCTGTCGGGCGGTCAGCAGCAGCGGCTGTGCATCGCGCGGGCGCTCGCCGTCAATCCTGAGGTCTTGCTCATGGATGAACCCACCGCCTCGTTGGATCCGCTGTCTACCGCCAAGATTGAAGAACTGGTGGGCGCCTTGCGCGGCCAATATACCATCGTGATGGTGACGCACAACCTGCGCCAAGCCGCCCGGGTGTCCGATCGCACGGCTTTCTTTCTAGATGGGACGCTGGTCGAAGTGGGTCCCACCCGTCAAATTTTCACCGCCCCGCAAGACAGCCGCACGGAGCAATATTTGACAGGGCGATTCGAGTCCTGACCACAGTTGGCGTGGTTTGCGTACAATAGGGAAAGGAGTGGGACAGGAGGCAGGCTGGGGATGATTCGACAGTATTTGAGCGACCAGCTGGTGGAACTGGAACAGGAGCTGCTCCGCATGGGAGCCGTGGTGGAAGACCAACTGCGGGCTGCGGTGCGGGCTCTGACCGAGAAGAACAGTGCCTTGGCGCGCGAAGTCATCCAGGAAGATGATCGCGTGGACCAGATGGAGATGGACATCGAGCGCCGCTGCCTGACCCTGTTGGCCTTGCAGCAGCCGCTGGCCAGTGATCTTCGTATTATCTCGACCGCGTTGAAGATTATCACCGACTTGGAGCGCATGGCGGACCACGCCGCCGACATTGCCAAGGTGACGCTTCGCCTGGAGAACGAGGCCTTTATCAAACCCTTGGTCGACATCCCCGAAATGGCCCGGCTGGCCAGCTCGATGGTGCGCCTGGCACTCAATGCCTATGTGCATCGAAGCATCGACGAGGCTTACACTATGATTCGCCTCGATGATGATGTGGACCACCTCTACGCCGCCATCTTCCGGGATCTCATTGAGCTGATCCGAGACCGTCCCGACGCCGCCGGCCAAGGCACCCATCTGCTGTTTGTGGCCAATTACATCGAACGGGTGGCGGACCACGCCACCAACATCGGCGAGTGGGTGATCTTCATGGTGACCGGTGAGCGGAAGGAAATGAACGACTGAGAGCGGCATTGCACGATGGAATCTCTTTGGCATCCTGGCAAGTTTCGGTACAATGAACCTAACTCTGGGGATGGAGGGAACAACGTGGTACGTGTCGGAATCAATGGATTTGGCAGTATCGGCCGCCGGTTTTTCCGGGCGGCGGAGGGCCAGAACGACTTTGAGATTGTGGCCATCAACAGTATCGGGGACGTGGAAGCCCAAGCGCACTTGCTCAAGTATGACAGCAATTATGGACGATTCCATGGGAGCATTGCCACTAAGGACGACAACCTGGTGGTGAATGGCCACGCGATTCAGTTTTTTGCCGAAAAGGATCCCGCCCAAATTCCTTGGAGCAAAGTGGGCGTCGACATCGTCATTGAGTCGACCGGCGTCTTCACCAAAGCTGAGAAGGCGCGTGCCCACATCGATGGCGGCGGAGCCCGCCGTGTGATTATCTCCGCACCCGCGCAGGGCGAGGACATCACCATTGTGCTGGGCGTCAACGACCAGCTCTATGATCCGGCCCAGCATCACATCATTTCCAACGCGTCGTGCACCACCAACTGTTTGGCGCCGGTGGCAAAAGTGCTGTTGGAGAACTTCGGGATTGAGAGCGGTCTCATGACCACCGTCCACTCGTATACGAACGACCAGCGGCTCTTGGATTTGGAACATAAGGATATGCGGCGAGCCCGCGCGGCAGCCACCAACATTATTCCCAGCAGCACAGGTGCCGCTAAAGCCTTGCACCTGGTCATTCCTGAGCTCAAAGGCAAGCTGAACGGGATGTCTCTACGCGTGCCGACGCCCGTGGTGTCGGTGGTGGACTTGGTGGTCAATACTGAAAAGACGGTGTCCAAAGAGGCGGTCAATCAGGCCTTCAAAGCGGCCGCCGAGGGCCCGTTGAAGGGAATCTTGGAATACACCGAAGAGCCTTTGGTGTCGGGAGACTTCAAGGGCGACCCCCATTCCAGCATCGTGGACGGGTTAGAGACGATGACGTTGGCAGACCGCATGGTCAAAGTGCTGGCATGGTATGACAACGAATGGGGCTATGCGAACCGGCTGGTGGGTCTGACCCAATTGGTGGCGAAACGGGATGCCTAAAAGCCCGTTCCGCACCCTGGATGACATGCCGAGCGTCAAGGGGCGTCGGATCTTGGTCCGGGTGGACTTCAACGTGCCTGTGGATGACCAGGGGCGGATAACCGACGATACCCGCATCCGCGGCGCCTTGGATACGCTTCGGGAGCTTTCGCAGAAGGGCGCCCGGGTTGTGGTGGCTAGCCACCGCGGCCGCCCCAAGGATTGGAGCGGTGCATCGTTGGACATTGCCGCGGAGCGGCTGGGCGAGCTTATGGGCCAGCCGGTTGCGTTTGTGGACGACATCGTGGGCGAAAAGGCTCACGCGGCTTGCGAGCGCATGGGCGACGGCGAGGTGCTGGTGCTGCAGAATTTGCGCTACGAGCCGGGAGAGAAGAAGGCCGACAGCGAATTCGCCCGCCAGCTGGCTGGATTGGCGGATTTCTATGTTAATGACGCCTTCGGCACCGCCCATCGTGGCGATGCGTCGGTGGCGCTGGTGCCCACGCTGCGGCCCGGCTACGCGGGGCGGTTGCTGGCCCGGGAACTTGACGCTCTGCAAGGTCTTGTCGATGGAGCCCGCCGTCCCTATTGGGCGGTGGTGGGCGGGTCCAAGGTAAGCGACAAGGTGGGCTTGATCGGGGCCCTGTTGGATCGTGTTGACGGCTTGGCGGTTGGGGGCGGCATGGCCAATACCTTCTTGGCGGCCCAAGGGTTTGATATGGGGGCGTCCAAGGTGGAGCAAGACGCGGTTGCGACGGCCGCCGAGATCTTGGACAGGGCGGATCAGGCCGGCATTCCAGTCCTGTTGCCCACGCGGGTGGTGGCAGCGCAGGGGTTCGCCCCGGACGCCCCCAGCCGTGAAGCCGCCCCAGGTGACCTCAGGGCCGATGAGATGGCTTTGGATGTGTCGCCGGCCGCGGTCGACGAGATGTTGGAAGCCATGGCGGGTGCGGCCACTGTTCTCTGGAACGGGCCGATGGGAGTCTTCGAATGGGAGCGCTTCCAGGGTGGAACCTTGCGCATGGCCGAAGGGCTGGCGGCGCTTCCGGCCCATGTGGTGGTGGGCGGAGGCGACTCGGTCGCGGCGGTCAGCCGCGCCGGGATTGCCGAGAGGCTGGCGCACGTCTCAACCGGCGGCGGAGCAGCCTTGGAACTGTTGGAGGGAAAGACCTTGCCCGGTGTTCGGGCACTCATCCATTCCCCAAGGGGGTAGCCAGATGCCCAGTCGTTCCCTGATGGCGGCGAACTGGAAGATGTTTAAGACCGTCGGCGAGTCGACCGCCTATGCCAAGGAGCTTTGCCGGCGGATGGAGTCTTGGCATGAAGAGGCACCCGAACAGGTCATCTGTCCGACGCTGCCAGCCCTTTACACGGTCAGCCGCGCTTTGTCGCAGTCTTCCGTCAAGATCGGCGCGCAGTCTCTGGATCTGGGGCGGGAGGGGGCTAATACCGGTGCCGTGTCCGGATATCTCATCCGCGAGGCCGGTGCCGCCTATGTGATTGTGGGCCACTCGGAACGCCGCCAACTCTATGGGGAAGATGACGAACTGGTGGCCGAAAAAGCGGCGTCGGCGCTCGCGTCGCACCTCATCCCCATTATTTGCGTGGGGGAAACCGAGTCGCAGCGGAACGCCGGCGAGACAGACCCGGTCGTAGACCGGCAAGTCACCCGGGCCTTGCAACGTCTTACTGGTGCAGCAACCGTGGTTATCGCGTATGAGCCGCTTTGGGCCATCGGGACCGGCTTAGTGCCGGATCCGTCTGAAGCGAATCGGGTGGCGGGACGCATTCGGGACGCAGTGCAGAAAATCCGCCCCGAAACGACAACGACGGTACGAATTTTATATGGCGGGTCAGTGAACCGCGGCAACATCCGCGACTTTGCCTGCCAACCGCAGCTGGATGGCGCTCTGGTGGGCGGTGCATCGTTGGACGTGGCCCACTGGCTCGATCTCATCAAGGGATGGCAGGAGGTGCGCCAATGAAGGGACCCGTTGTCCTCATGGTGCTGGATGGATGGGGTGTCGGACCCCAAGGGGACGGCAATGCCATTGTGGGAGCGCCGGAAGAACGATATGCCAAGCTTCGCGACACGTATCCAGCCACGGAAGTGCAGGCGCATGGGCGGGCTGTGGGGCTGATGCCCGATCAGATGGGCGATTCGAATGTCGGCCACCTGACAATTGGGGCGGGCCGCATCATTGCGCAGAACCTGCCTCGCATCTTTGATGCCATTGAGTCCGGAGAACTGGCCCGGAATGCGGTGCTAAACGCAGCCTTCCGCCAGGCACGGGGCCATCGTCTGCATCTGATGGGCCTCATGTCGCCCGGCGGAGTCCACAGCCATCAAGAACACTTCCGCGCGATTTTAGGTTTGGCCAAAGACGCCGGATTGACCGATATCGCCTGCCACTTGTGGCTGGATGGCCGGGATTTTCCGCCGTCGAGCGCCATGCAGTCCTTGGAGTTCGTGGCCGAGACGCTGAACGAGATGGGAGTGGGGCGGGTCGCATCCGTCGCGGGCCGCTATTACGCGATGGACCGCGACAATCGCTGGGACCGCACGGAAAAAGCTTATCGGGCCATGGTCCAAGGAGAAGGTCCGACCGCCCGGAGTGCGCCGGAAGCCCTGGACCAAGCCTATCGCGACGGCCAAACCGACGAGTTTGTAATCCCGACGGTGCTAGTCGACCCGGGTGGCCGCCCGGTGGCCACCATTGCGACTGACGACGTGGTGTTGGTATTCAACTTCCGCCCGGATCGGGCCCGGCAAATGACCCGGGCGCTGGCGGATTCGGAATTTGACCATTTCGAGCGCCCGTTTTCCGCGGTGTCGGTCTACACCATGACGGCCTACGACGAGGCGTTTGCATTGCCGCATCTGTTTGATCGTCCGGTCGTGGACAACAACTTGGCGGAGTGGTTGTCGAAACAAGGATTGACTCAGCTGCATGTGGCGGAAACAGAGAAATATGCGCACGTGACGTTCTTTTTCAACGGGGGGCAGGAGAAAGTATACCCGGGCGAAGACCGTGTGCTGATTCCGTCGCCCAAGGTGGCCACCTATGACGTGGAACCGGAGATGAGTGCGGCCAAGATTGCTGACGTCGTGGTCGGTGATGTCAACAAAAGAGGACATGAATTTATCTTGTTGAATTTTGCTAATGCTGACATGGTGGGTCATACTGGGAAATTAGAGTCGGCCCAAGAGGCGGTGCGCGCGGTAGATCGCGAAATTGGGCGCATTGCCGAAGCCGTGCTGGAACAGGACGGTTTGTTGGCTATTGTTTCAGACCATGGCAATGCCGAGGAAATGCGGGATGACCAGGGCCAGCCTAACACCAAACATACGAATAATGCCGTGCCGTTCGCGCTCATTGCCGGACCGTCCTGGATAGACAGGGGGGCGCGCCTCACGCCAGGCGGGCTCAGGGACGTGGCACCCACGCTATTGACCGTGATGGGGATCACTGTACCATCCGAGATGACCGGACAGTCACTTCTCCGAAGGGAGCGGGACTCAGATGAATGACACCATACGGCTAATCCAGGCACTTGAAATTTTGGACTCGCGCGGCAACCCGACATTGGCGGTACGGGTGGAGTTGGACAACGGGTCGGAAGGACTGGCCTGTGTGCCCTCCGGTGCGTCGACCGGAGCACACGAGGCGGTCGAATTGCGGGACGGGGGGTCCCGCTATCATGGACGCGGCGTGCAACAGGCGGTACGCCATGTCAATGAGATCATCGGCCCGTACCTGGTAGGCCAGCGCGCTGCCGAGCAAGCCCAGATCGACAACCAGTTGTTGCAGTTGGACGGCACCCTGCAGAAGTCGCAGTTGGGCGCGAATGCCCTGCTGGGAGTGTCTATGGCGGTGTTGCGGGCGGCGGCCCAGTCGCTGGGGACACCCCTGTATCGGTACATCGGCGGGACTCAAGCGGCCCGCTTGCCGGTGCCCCTGTTGAATGTGCTGAACGGCGGAGCGCACGCCGACAACAATGTCGACATACAGGAATTTATGATTGTTCCGGCCGGAGCCCCGACCTTTGCGGAGGCCTTGCGCATGGCGGCTGAAACCTACCATGCGCTTAAAGATGGACTTAAGAAACGCGGGCTGCGTACCGCTGTGGGTGACGAGGGAGGATTCGCGCCAGACTTGGGCAGCGATCGCGAGGCGTTGGATCTGCTCATGGAGGCCATCCGGGCCGTGGGGCTGGAACCGGGTGTGGACGTAGCCCTGGCTTTGGATGTCGCCGCCAACGAATTGTATCAGGATGATGGGTATCATATCGGCGGCGCCGTAAAGGACGCCAAAGGCCTCATCGGGTGGTACGAGTCTTTGGTGAACGACTACCCAATCGTCTCCATCGAAGATGGACTGGCCGAGGACGATTGGCACGGCTGGCAGGTGTTGAGCCAGTCCTTGGGCAAGCGAATCCAACTGGTGGGAGACGACCTCTTTGTCACCAATCCCAGCCGCATCGCCCGCGGAGTGGAATTGGACGTAGCCAACGCGGTGCTCATTAAGTTGAATCAAATCGGGACCGTAAGCGAAACCTTAGAGGCGATGCGCATGACACAGCGGCGCGGCTGGAACGCCGTGGTCTCCCATCGATCAGGGGAAACCGAAGACACCCTCATCGCCGATTTGGCTGTCGGGACCAATTGCGGCCAAATTAAGACCGGGGCTCCGGCTCGCAGTGAACGTGTCGCTAAGTATAACCGCCTCCTGTTGATTGAGGAGCAGGACAGCGCATTAGAGTACGCTGGCTGGGGGGCATTTCAGCATTGAATTTGGAGCTCAGGCAAGTTGCGGAGGGGCTGTACGCCACATCGCGAGCCGCCATGCAGGTGGAAGTGGCCGACGTGGTGGTGTTCGACATGGACGGTGTGCTGATGGATGTGCGGCACAGCTACCCAGTGGTCATCTCCAAGGCCGTTGACAGCTTTCTGAGAGAGCGTGGATTCTCCGGCGACGCGACCGCCGTCACGCCCGACGAGACGGCGTACTTTAAGGCGGCGGGGGGATTCAACAGCGACTGGGCGTTGGCCCAAGGAGCAGCCCTGATTTACCTCGTCAAGGCCGAATTGGCGGGCTCGCGCCAAATCGACGGACTTCGCAATTTGGCCCCCGATTTGGCGACCGCTGCCCGTGCCGCCGGACAATACGGCGGGGGATTGTTGGGACTGGAAACAGCGCTCTCGCATCTCATCGACTTTCAGGATTTCGAGCGCGTCAAAGCGGATTGGGACCGTCGGCGACTAACCCGATTGGCTCAGGAGTTTTACGCCGGCGACAAGGCGGAGGCCATCTTTGGGGTTTCCAATGAGACGGTGGCCGGCCAGGGTCTCATGGTGTCGGAGCGGCCTCTCATTGACCGCCAAGCGCTTCTGCAGGCGCCGCTCCGTTATGGCCTCTATACAGGCCGCAATCGAGGAGAAGTCGCTACCGCTTTAGAGCTGGCCGGCTTGAACGGGGTATTTGACGAAGCGGCGCTCGTGACGGCCACCAACAATATCTTCAAACCAAGCCCCGAAGGCTTGTTTCGCATTCAACGGCAGCTTCGGCCCAAGCTTTTAATCTATGCCGGCGATAACTTGGATGATTGGCAAACGGCGGCACGTTATGAAGCCGAGCGGGGGCTGGATGACCCGCCGTGCTTATTCTGCGGCGTGCTCGGGGGATCTCCCGGATCGCTGGGTTACAGCCTGTTTCAGGAGCGCGGGGTAGACCTGATGGCTCACAGCGTCCGTGCCTTGTTGAGCTGGGTGTCGGAACGGAAGCAACGCATTACCACGGCCTAGATATCCTATTGAAAACATCGGATAAATAGGCTACCTTTGTTACGAATGGAAGAAAAAGGAGGAGAAAAGTATGCCCGAGGCGATTGAGACCGAAGCCGTAAGAAGTTTGCCGCGCATCAATGAGCCGGCACCTGATTTTGAAGCTGACAGCACCCATGGACCGCTCCGTTTATCGAATTTTCGCGGCAAGTGGGTGATGTTGTTTTCGCACCCGGCCGACTTTACGCCGGTGTGCACGACTGAGTTTATGGCGTTCGCCGAAGCTCATGCGGAGTTTGAGAAGCGGAACGTCCAGCTCATAGGGCTGTCCGTAGACTCCGTGCCGTCGCACTTGGCATGGACCTACGCCATCGAGCGGGACTTAGGCGTGCACATTCCGTTTCCGGTTATTGCGGACCTCAAGATGGAAGTAAGCCGCCTGTACGGCATGATTCATCCCGGCGACAGCAACACCGCGACGGTGCGGAGCGTGTTCTTCATTGATGACCAGGGCATGATTCGCGCCATGGTGTACTATCCGTTGTCGCTCGGGCGGAGTGTGCCGGAATTGTTGCGGGTGATCGACGGATTGCAGTTCAACCAGCGCGAGAAGCTCTCCACGCCCGCCAACTGGAAACCCGGCGATCCGGCCGTTTACCCGGCTCCGCCGACCCAGGAAGCCTTGCACAAGCGTATCGAGGAAGACAACGGCAAGCCTAACCTGAAGGCCTGGTGGCTTAAAACTACCTCCTGAGTTCCGAAACCCGCGATGAGAACCGGGGTCCGCCAAGGGCTCCGGTTTTTTCACCTTTCTCGTGTTCCTCAATATCATAGGGAAACCGAGGGAGGGGTAATGGTGACTGGTGAACAGGACTTTGATCGCGGTGGATTGACACGCTTTCACTACCGCCTCATTACGGTGGCGGGACTAGGGACCCTGTTTGACTCGTTGGATGTCGGCATCGTGTCATTCGTCATGGCTTCTCTGATTGAGGCCTGGAGTTTGAACGCTTTTTGGACCGGGGTGGTCGGCAGTATCAACCTGGTGGGGATGGCCATTGGAGCGGCGGTGGCCGGGTCCGTGGCCGATCGCATAGGCCGTCGTCAAATTTTCATGCTGACGCTGTTGATTTACAGTGTGGCGACAGGCCTGTCGGGGCTTTCGATTGGCCTCTGGATGCTCTTGTTGTGCCGGTTCGTGGTCGGTGTGGGATTGGGAGGGGAGCTTCCGGTCACGACCACGATGGTGACAGAGTTTTTGCCCACGAAGTCCCGTGGCCGCGGAATTGTGCTTTTGGAAAGCTTCTGGGCCGTCGGTTGGTTGGTGGCCGCGGTGGTGGCCTTCCTGGTGATTCCCGCCTGGGGTTGGCGCGTGGCTTTCTTTGTGGGCGCTGTTCCGGCGCTGTATGTCCTGTACCTCCGGCGGGGCATCCCGGAGTCGCCGCGCTTTCTCATGCGGACCGGGCGCGGCCAGGAGGCCCGGCGCATTATGGAGCAGGTCTCCGGCCGGGAGATTGCGGCCACGGATTTGGCGGTGCCGTCCAGTATCGCACGGCCCAAGCTCGGGGTGCTGTTCTCGGAGCGGTTTCGCCGCCGCACCCTGATGCTGTGGATCTTATGGCTGGGTATGAACTTTGCCTACTACGGCATGTTTCTATGGCTGCCGTCGGTATTGGTCGACCACGGGTATTCGTTGGTCCATTCCTTCGGATACACCCTCATCGTGACGGTGATGCAACTGCCCGGCTATTTCTCCGCGGCCTGGCTCGTGGAAAAAATGGGGCGGAAAGCCACGTTGGTCCTCTACGTGCTGATTACCGCATTGTTTGCTACCTTGTTCGGGCATGCCCAGAGCGTATCGGCTGTGCTGCTCTTCGGCTCGGGCCTAGGCTTCTTCAATTTGGGCGCCTGGGGCACAACGTACGCCTACACGGTCGAGCAATATCCCACCATGGCGCGGGGGACGGGGTCAGGCTGGGCCATGGGGGTGGGCCGTATTGGCGGCATTGTCGGTCCCCTCGTGGTGGGTGCCTTATTAGCCTCCCATATAGCGGTCTCCAGCGTCTTCTGGATGTTCACGGTGGTCTTGCTAATCGTGGGAGTCTGCGTCGCCTGTCTGGGGCGGGAGACGCGCGGATACACGATGGCGGATTTGGAGTCCGGCCAATAATCCAGCATGGTTCTGAGACGGCTCCGGCTGAAGTCCGGGTCCGCGTTTCTGGGTTGCGGTTATCTTTCAAGGGCCCATTCGTTCTGAATGCGAGGGGGGTTCAGATGCCGATATCCGACTATTATCGCGACCTAAGGGAGAGGATTGGCACCCGGCTCATCTTCAGCCCGAGTGTGGCGGCCATTATCCATGACGGAGACGGGCGCGTGTTGTTTGTACAAGGGACCGGTGAGGATTCTTGGGGCCTTCCGGCTGGTGCGATTGAACTAGGGGAAACTCCCGGCGAAGCGGTGGTGCGGGAAGTCTTTGAGGAGACAGGACTCCGGGTGGTTCCAATCCATGTGTTGGGGGTTTTCGGTGGGGCGGCCTTTCGCCACACCTATCCGGATGGGAATCAGGTCGAGTACACCATCACGGTGTTCTCGTGCAAA
>JAJZBJ010000088.1 GCA_021798975.1 Bacillota bacterium
CCCGTGCTGGCGCAAGGTCTCTTCCAGCCGCTCCAAGTCGTTGAACGGCAAGCTGATCACATCCTGAGTCACGCCAACAGGCACCCCCGCGCTGTCGGCGGTTCCTACCGTCGACGCCCCCGATCCAGCCCGTACCAAGACGGCGTCGCTGTGCCCGTGGTAGGCGCCTTCGAACTTAATCAGCTTATTGCGGCCCGTATAGGCCCGGGCCAACCGAATGGCGGACATGACCGCTTCCGTTCCCGTCGTGGTCAGGCGGACCTGATCCAGTCCTTTCACCGCACCGCAAAGCTCTTCAGCCAACCGGATCTCATCGGGGTGGGGCGCACCGGTCAAAGGTCCTTTGTCGATAGCCGCCGCAATCGCAGCGGTGACTGCAGGATAGCTGTGTCCCAACACCAGGGGGCCGAAAGCCGCCAAGTAATCAATATATCGATTCCCGTCCACATCGATAAGCCACGCGCCATCCCCGCGCTCGATCACCACCGGCGGGTTGCCACCCACCGCCGCAAACGATCGCGCCGGCGAATTGACTCCGCCCGCAATGGCGCGCTCCGCCCGCTCAAACCAGGCTTTTGAACCGTGTCTCTCCATAATCGGATCTCCTTCGTCTCAAAGCTGTCCCCATCTTACACGAGGCGCCCGGGAAACTCGATACAAAGGCGCTTGGCTGGAGAGCGAAATTGCTTATACTACCTGGTGTGAAAACGTGGCAAAAAGGAATCGGCGCCTTCCTGGCCGCCGCTGTCATCGCCGGAGCCTATCACCACTTCTCGCATCAGGCCCAGGTGGCTTCGATGGAGCAGCTAGCTTTGCGTTTCCTGACCGCCGAGTCTGAACTGCCCAATGCATCGGCTCTTCGCCGGCTCCAGACGCTGACCGTACCTGGCACCCAAGCCGCATTGCTGGCCGCTTGGCTGGATTCCCACCGCCCCGGCGCCGGACGTCCACTGTCGGTTCGATCCGCCGACGTCTGGTTGCAAACGCCCACCTGGAGCCACGGAACCCCGTCCATCTTGAGCGCCCAGTTCGTGATTGTCCGGCATTTATCGCCTCGCGGCCAAAGCCGTGTGACCGGCACGGTGAACCTGTGGATTCGCGCCGGTGCCCATCCTGAGGTCGAGGCTGTCAGCGTGGATATGAACCCCCACATTACACCGGAAACGCCGGACACCTATCAGCCCGATTTGTGGAACTTTGTTCCTGCTCCCGCGCTGCCGCACGGGCAATGAACGCGCTCGCCACAAGGCGGAGCGGCACGCCGCTCTCCGTTCATGGTTTGTCGAAAAATAGACACGCCCCTCAAAGCTCTCTATAATAAAACGGATATCCACAATTAAAGGGCTTCTGTGAAAGCCCCATTTGGAGGTCTTGCCATGCAACTACCCATTTCTCCCGAATCCAAAGTCCCGTTTGGTCCTTCGATTCCGCTGGCGTTGCAGCACGCGTTCGCCATGTTTGGATCGACGGTGTTGGTGCCTCTGCTGCTGGGTCTTGATCCACGCGTTGCCCTTATGATGGGCGGTATCGGCACCCTGATTTACCTTCTCTGCACGCAGTTCAAAGTTCCCAGCTACTTGGGATCGAGCTTCGCGTTTATCGCCCCGATCCTCGCCTTGAAGGCCAGTCTTGGGCTGGGCGCAGCATTGGCCGGCGCGGTCGGCAGCGGTGTGCTGTATGTTATCTTGGCGCTTATCATTCAAAAAACCGGCAGTGACTGGATTCATAAAATCATTCCTCCCGCCTTCGTCGGAGCGGTGATTGTGGTTATCGGGCTGACCTTGGCTCCGGCCGCGATATCGGATGCGACCGGGGGCGCGCACTTCTCCTACAATGATTTCTGGACTGCCATGGTAACCTTGGGCGTCGCGGTCGCGGTCATGGTGTGGGGCAAGGGCCGGTTAGGCATGGTGCCCGTATTGGTCGGCATGATCGGCGGCTACGTCTTCGCGGCATTGCGCGGCCAGGTTAATTGGTCCATCGTATCCAAAGCCCCGTGGTTTGGGTTGCCTCACTTCGTCACGCCGGTATGGAATTGGCAGGCGATGGCAATTTTGGCTCCTGTGGCCTTCGTCACCGTCGCCGAACACTTGGGCCACTTGTTTGTTGCCGGTTCCATCACGGAACGCGACTTCTTCAAAAACCCGGGACTCGGCCGCTCCCTCCTGGGCGACGGGATTCCCACCATCTTGGCGGGGCTGGTCGGTGCGGCGCCGACCACCACGTACGGAGAAAACCTCGGCGTGTTGGCGCTGACGCAGGTATACAGCACGCAGGTTATCGCTCAAGCGGCGGTGTTCGCCATCCTGCTGTCGTTGATTGGCAAGCTCGGCGGGCTGCTTCAAGCCATGCCGATGCCCGTGATTGGCGGCATCTCGATGCTCTTGTTCGGCGTTATCGCGGCATCCGGTTTCCGCACGTTGGTGGATGCCAAAGTAGATTTCGGCGACCGGCGCAACTTGGTATTGTCCTCGGTGGTCTTGGCCGTCGGTGTCGGCAACATGGCCCTGCCTATTGGGCGCTTCCCCATCTCCAGCCTGGCCATGGCGACAGGCATCGGCCTGATTTTAAACGGGGCCTTTCTGGTTTACGACAAAACCCAATCCGGCAAGCGCCCTCAGGCTGTCGGCACGGTGGACGAAGCGGCCCTCTAAGCTTCGGTGCGTATGATGATCGAAGAAGCGGTCCCCGCACGATAGCGAGGACCGCTTCTTCACCGTTGGTGCTAGTGGATTGCAAGAGGGCTGGCGGTTCCATAAGCCGTCTTCAGTACCTGATTGTTCGGAAGATTGACCCAGACGTTCTGACTTTGGCCAGACTTCTTCACGGTGACCACCCATGTACTAGTGGTGGCACGACGGATGGCGGTCACGCGGCCGCCGCCCGTCGCGCTGAGCGCCAGCTCATCGGCGCCCTCCACCTGCTGGGCCAGAGACGGCGTTCGCATGCCCGTATAGGACGGAGACGCCGCCACGGGAGCACCGGCCGCGGCAACCGAGCTTTGAGAGGCCGCCTGTACCGAAGATCCCGAGGACAGCCCGGCAACCGCTATCACCAATCCGGCCGCCACACCTGCCATCCCCATGGCCCCATTTTTCATCCCGTGTGTCATGGCGCAGCACCTCCTCAACGTTGTAGCGCTATGGTATCTGCCGCACATGACATTTCCATGACCCGCCACAGCCGGTGTAAAATTCTTGCAGGAGAGACTAAGAACAGGAGGGACGCCATGAAAATTCTCGTAATCGAAGATGAGTCGCGGGTGGCCGAACTCTTGGCTAAAGGATTATCTCGAGCCCATCATGTCGTGGACATGGCCGAGACCGGCGAAGACGGTCTCATGATGGCTGCCGATGGCCACTACGACGCTGCTGTCGTTGACGTGATGCTTCCCGACATGGACGGATTCCAAGTCTGTGCCGTTCTGCGCGAGCGCGGCGATCATTTTCCCATTCTGATGCTGACAGCTCGAGACACCGTGGACGACAAGGTCACCGGCCTGAAAAGCGGAGCGGATGACTATCTCACCAAGCCCTTTGCCTTTGCCGAATTATTGGCGCGTCTGGATGCCCTCGCTCGACGGGCCGAAGTGTTTAAGCATGACGAGGTCAGCGTGGGTCCGCTGACTCTGAGCGGCAACAGCGTCTGGTGCCGCCACCAGCAGTTGGATTTAACCCCCAAAGAATTTCAGGTGTTGGAGCTCTTGATGCGCCATGCCAACCAAGTGCTGACGCGGGACCAAATTTTAGACTACGTGTGGTCCACTGACGCGGATCCCATTGCCAACGTCGTCGACCGTGTCATCGCCCGCCTGAGGAAGAAGCTGGAAGCGGCCCACGGTGATGCGATGATCTCGACGGCCCGCGGTTTCGGTTACGTGATTCGCGGATGAAGCCCTTGTCAACGCCGACCGAACGCCGGCTGCTGCGCCGTCTGCAATGGCGGTTGGCCCTAGGATTCGCTGTGGCCTTTCTGGTTTTCGATATGATCGTCGTCGCCCTGACCTACGTGGTGTTGGACTACCACTTTTATACGGACGCCAAGGCGGCCATTACCGCCACCTGGCGGCAAGAAGATCTCACCCAGCAGCACCACGACCCCGACGAAGCGGCAACCCGGCCGTCGGGCTCCCATCAGCCCATCCCGAGTCGGGTCCCCCACCTGTCACCCGACGACTATCCGCGCGTGGTAAGCTGGCGGTTCGGTCCCCACAATCAATTTCTCAACGGATTTTCGGGGGTGTACGGTTTACCCGTCGGGGTCAACACCATCCTGCCCAACCATGCGCTGTTGTCCCAAGCCCGGCACTCCCATCAGCCGCAGTTCACCGTCGTCGAATATCAGCAGTATCGCGTCATGGTGGGCAGCCGGTCGTTTTGGAAGGGTTCCCGATTCCTCGGTTCGGAGCAGAGCCTGTATTCCATGGGACGTCTGGAGACGTTAATGGCGGGTCTCGTGTCGGTGGACTTGGAGCTCTCGGCAGTCATCGTCGTCCTCATCATGGTCCTGGCATTTTGGCTTTCCGGTCGCGCCCTGGATCCTGTAAGGGCGGCGCTCCGCCGGCAGCGCGACTTTATCCAAGACGTATCCCACGAACTCCGAACCCCGCTCACCATCGTCAAGTCGACCCTGGAACTGGCATTGGCGGAAGAGAGCCGAACCGAGGTGGACCAAGCCATCCAAAGCACCTTGCTGGAAGTGGACTACGTGACGCGCCTCATGAGCGATTTGGCGACGTTGGCCCGGATCGACAGCGGTGCCACGCTGATTGAACCTGAATTATTCGATCTCTTTCAAATGACTGACGAGGTCATCGCCGGATTGACCCCCTTGGCAGAAGAGCGCGGCATTCAGCTCAGCGCCTCCCAACACGGCCCCGATGGCGCGGTGCTGGGGGATGCGGTCCACATACGCCAACTGCTCCTCATCTTGCTGGATAATGCCTTGAAGTATAACCACGCCAAAGGATGGGCCCGCATTGAGGTGGGAGTATCAACCGACACGGTCACCCTATCCGTTGCAAATTCAGGTCCCGGGATTCCGGCCGAGGATTTGCCCCATGTGTTCAACCGCTTCTATCGCAGCCGAGCCACCAATCGGTCGGCGCCGGGCAGCGGACTGGGCTTAGCGATCGCTGACTGGATCGTGCGCTCGCACCGGGGCACTATCCACGTGTCCAGCGATCCGGGGCTGGGCACCACATTTGAGGTGCGGTGGCCGCGGCGCTGGGAATCGGCATAAGAAAACCGCAATGATCTTGCGGCGAGATCATTGCGGACTCCCAAGGTTGAGTTGTGGCGTATCTTGCTCTCTATTGCTCCATTTGCTTGGCCAGGAAGCCCGCAGCCGTCTCTGCCAACTTAATCTCCATATCGCCCATTTTGACGTCTGGTTCCCGACTGCAAATAATGATAGCCCCGATCGGGTCGCCCTCGGCGATGATGGGCGCAATCACCTCGGCGACAAACTTGTCCTCGTCTTCATCTCCGATGACACTACCCTTCGGACGATGGTCTCCCCGATTATAGAAGAGGGTCTTGCGGTCCTCCATCGCTTTTTCGACAAGTGCGCCTAAAGTTTTGTTTAGGAACTCCTTCTTGGGAGCTCCGGAGACCGCGATGACCGCATCCCGATCAGCGATTAGGGCGATATGCCCTATGGCCTCGTACAGCGAGTCGGCGTACTCCTTGGCGAAATCCCCCAACTCCCCGATCGGTGAATACTTCTTGAGGATGACCTCGCCATCCCGATCTACGAAGATTTCCAGCGGGTCTCCTTCTCGGATCCGCAGGGTGCGGCGAATCTCCTTTGGGATCACCACGCGGCCTAAATCGTCAATTCTGCGGACGATTCCCGTAGCCTTCAAACGAGCGCCCCCTTTCCCTTCGCATCTTCAGAGGTAGTATATCGAGGCCCTATCCGGTTTATGCGTTTTTTCCAGTTTTACCGAAAGGTAGAAGTCAGCCCAGATTGACCAAACGGACATTCTGGTGATGCAAGAGACTTTGGGACCATGCATCAAAAGCCTTCTCCTTGGCAGTTTGCTGCAATTCGGCCTGAATCGCCGATTGGACCGCATTAAAGGGAATGGTAGCCCCTGCCCGAGATGCTTGAACTTCGATGATAGAGTAGCCCAAAGCATCCTTGACTATACTCATTTGCCCAGGTTTTAGGGACGTCACGGTGGGAATCCATGACTTGGGCAAGGCTGACGACGCGCCAATTTGCACCCATCCGCGGCTGCCGCCCTGGGCACGGTCTGGATCCTGGGAATCGCGGGCCGCCAAGGCGGCAAAGCTGGCGCCGCCCTTCAGCTGCGCCATCACCGACTGGGCTTCCGACTGGGTGGGGACGGTGATGTTGCGCACCAGCACTTCCGGTGGAGACACGTAAAACGCCTGGTTGTTGAGATAATACTGCTGCGCGGTGGCGGTGGAGGGCAGCGGCACTTTTGCGGTGACCTGGTCGAAGGCCTTTTGGATAATGACCTGATTGGCGACGTATTGCTGAAAGGTGGCCGCGGAGAGGTTATTGTCCGAAAGCCGGCGGTTAAATGCGGACTGCCCCCCCATACGGGGCGCCACCTGCGTTTTGATCAAACTGGCGGCGGCTTGCGAAGCTTGGGCGGTTGTCGTCACATGGTGGCTCAAAGCCCAATTGATGACGACCTGCTGTTCGGCTAACGTCAAGACCTGGCTACGCGTGGCTGCCGGAGTCCGGTCTAGGTGCACACCCTGCAGGACCTGGTTGGCTTGCACGGCCGTGTCGAGTTGGCTTTGGAGAATATGAGTCGTTCCCACCATCGCGACCGTACGGTCGCTGGGGGCTCCACACCCCGCCAAAATGGCGCCGCTAAGTGCGATCGCGGCCCCCCATGCCCAGCGGCTGTTGTTGTTTGGCACCGTCGTGGTCTCCCTTCATGGTGTTCAACACCACTTCCGCGGTGTCGAGAAGGTCGAGTGCGGTGGTCTTAGGCGGCATCTTAATTCCCACCTCGGGGGCCCGATTGGTGGCTGGCAAGAGCCGCCCGGGAAAGCGATTGGCCAATCGTTGGATGGCCTCAGGGCCCACCAAGCTGTCGCCGGAACCTCGAATCATGAGCCGATCCCGCTTGTGGCCAACCCAGGTCAGCCTGAGCAGCTTCGCCAATGCCCGAACGCGGGACAGTTGCACCAGGCGGGTTACCGCTTCAGGAGCAGGCCCAAACCGGTCTTCCACTTCCTCCGCCAAATCCTCGACCTCTTTTAAGGTTCTGGCGGAAACCAACCGTTTATACACCTCAATCTTTTGGCGCGGATCAAGCACATAGGTGTCCGGCAGATAGGCATCCACATCGATTTCGATGGCCGGATCGGGGACCGCCGGCTCCGCTTCGCCCTTCAATTCCCGAATCGCTTGGCCCAACATCTCGGTGTACAGGTCAAATCCCACGGAGGCGATAAATCCATGTTGCTCGGCTCCTAGGAGATTGCCGGCGCCCCGAATTTCCAGGTCCCGCAAGGCAATTTGGTACCCAGCCCCCAGCTCGGTGAACTCCCGGATGGCCTCCAGCCGTTTCTCGGCCTGCGGTGTGACCACCTTGTCGCGCTTAAACGTAAAATACGCATAAGCCAGCCGGGACGAGCGGCCCACGCGGCCCCGCAACTGATAGAGTTGGGCCAAGCCCATACGGTCCGCATCTTCGACAATGAGCGTGTTGGCATTGGCAATATCGAGACCGGACTCAATAATATTGGTGGCCAAAAGCACGTCATATTCTTGATCGATAAAGCGAGCCATAACATCCTCGATTCGATTTTCGTCCATGCGTCCATGGACGATGCCCAACCGCAAATCGGGAAACATCCGGCTCAGCCGCTGCGCGGTGCTGTCCATAGCCATGATGCGGTTCTGGACGTAGTAGACCTGCCCGCCACGGTCCAACTCCCGCCGAATGGCATCGCGAATCAACGCCTCATCATACTCGACCACCACCGTCTCCACCGGCAGGCGATCCTCGGGAGGCGTCTCAATAACACTCATGTCCCGAATCCCCACCATCGCCATGTGCAGTGTGCGCGGGATGGGCGTGGCCGTTAGGGTCAAGACATCGACATTTTCTCGCAGGGCTTTAATCCGCTCCTTGTGGGCGACCCCGAATCGGTGTTCTTCGTCCACGATTAGCAGCCCCAAGTCTTGGAAGGCCACGTCTTTCCCCAACAGCCGGTGGGTGCCCACTAAAAGGTCGACTTGGCCCTTCTTCACTTTGGCCAGAATGTCCTTTTGCTGTTTGGGGGTGCGGAACCGGCTCAGCACCTCCACAGTCACCGGATACCCGGCCATGCGTGCCTTGGCCGTAGTGTAGTGTTGTTCGGCCAACAGCGTGGTAGGCACCAGAAGAGCCACCTGTTTGCCGCCCATAATGGCTTTAAAGGCAGCCCGCAGCGCAACCTCGGTCTTGCCGTACCCGACGTCTCCGCACAGCAGCCGATCCATCGGGCGGCCTCGTTCCATGTCCCGCTTAATCTCATGAATCGCGCGCAATTGGTCCTGCGTCTCGTCATAGGGAAAAGCCGCCTCGAACTCCGCCTGCCACGGGGTGTCTCCCGCAAACACGAACCCGGGCCGGGACTCCCGGATGGCGTATAAACGGATAAGCTCCTCGGCCATTTCTTGGACGGAAGCCCGCGCCTTCTCCTTGGTCCGGTGCCACTCCTGGCCGCCCATCTTGGAGAGCCGGGGCTCCTGACCTTCCACACCCACGTACTTTTGAACCAAGCCCAGTTGGTCCACGGGCACATACAGCGTGTCTTGCCCGGCATACTGCACGTGCAAATAGTCCTTGTGCTGGCCCTGAATTTCCAACGTCTGAATGCCCAGAAACCGGCCGATCCCGTGCGTGATGTGCACCACATAGTCCCCAGGCTTCAACTCGCTGAGGCGAATGCGCGGCTTCGGAGCCCGGCGCGGCGCCCGCGGCGTCGATTCCCGGCCCGACAATTCCGTTTCCGCGAGTACCGCCAAGCCCAGTTCCGCCAAGACAAAGCCATGCGACAATTGACCGGTAAGCACCCCGACTTCGCCCGCCACGCCAACGCCGCTGTGGACCGGGATGCCCAAGTCAATGACCTGGTGGGTCATCACCCGCAGGCTCTCCTCATCCCGCACCACCAAGAGCGTCCGCATGCGGGATTTCTTGAATCGCTGCAACTCCGACTTCAACACATCGGCTTGCGCGTGGACCCGGGGCGCCGGGCGGCCGGTGAGGCTCAGCGTGATATCATAGGATCCTTGCCCGTGGGACAGCAGCGACAGCGAGACTTCCGACTGCCCGCGAATTTCCGATGACCACAAGTCTTCGGAAATCACCATCTCCGACTCCATGGCCAAAAAGTCCCCGCGCTCCAGCCGCCGCTCCTGCTCCAATCGTTCCGATGCGTCTAGCCCCTTCCAGGCCTCGCTGATGCGCGGCATATCCTGGTAGATGATGATGGGGGGAACGACAAAAGCCCGCGTCAGGGCTTCCGGCCGGTAAAAGGCCGCGCTGTAGCGCTCAATGCCCGGAAAACTGCGGTTCTCGGTCAAGTCATGTAAATATCGGCCATAGCGTTCTTGGGCCCGGGTCGATTCATCCAATTTGCCAACCGCGTCGAGGTTCTTGATGACATCCTCCGACTCGGCGGCGAGACGCTGGATGGCGCGCAGACGCGCCTCATCGCTCCACACCAGTTCCCGGGCCGGGCCGATGTCGACCGAAGAGAGCATCTCGATGGTGCGCTGGGACACGGGATTAAAGGTACGGATGGAGTCCACTTCCACATCGAACCATTCGATGCGGATCGCCGGGCCTCCGGGCAGAAAAATGTCCATAATAGCCCCGCGCCACGCAAACCGTCCCTCCTCGGTGACCTCCGCGTCGCGTTGGTACCCCAACTGCACCAGTTGTTCGGCCACGCGCTCCGGCGGGGCCTCATCGCCAGGTTTCAAAGACACCTGCACCTTGGGCAGAGGAATCATGCGCTGGCGCAGCGCTTCCACAGGAGCCACCAGTACCACGCGCGGGTCACGCGCTGCTTCGAACAAGGCCTTGAGCCGCCGTTCGTGCCACTCGTAGCTCTCGGCGCGCACGTCCCCGACCAGATGCGGACGGGGCGGAAGCAGGTAAATGGGGGCCTCGGGCCTGAACGACAGCAGCTCCGCTTCCAAACGACGCGCTTCCTGAAATCCAGGCGTGACCACTAGGACCGGGTGGTCCAAGTCATGAGTGAGGGCGGCCGTGATATAAGTCGGCAAAGAACCAGACAGGCCGCTGACCTGGGCGCGGGTCTTCCCCGTGTGAAGGCGGGATATCAGCTCTTCGTAGGGCTCATAGTGCTTCCACAGGGGCAGTAATGCTTCCAGACTGGCATTGGCCATGCGTCGCTCTCCCGAAACATCAAATACGGGCTAGTGCGGCTAGCCCGATGTTGCTCTAGTTATACCACAGGTTATCGTCCCATGGCACGGGAAGACAATGATCGCACAAAATTTTCACGGTGGCGGTCGTGCCGCGGTCATCAAGCGTTACAAGTTCTTCCTGCTCCTCCTGGCGGAGGTTTGTCAGTCCCAACATCGGATCTCGCCAGTCGCCGTCGAAATGCCCCATGCGCCGGCCGCAATGCCGGCAAACGTAGCGTACCATGTCCACCCTCCTCGAAGACCTGCCTACAGTCTTCCCGTGGGGGTGGGCTCTTAGCCGTTAAATCGGCTCATGGTCCGCTCCAGGCCCTCTTTGGGCAAGTTCTTCACAACCTCTACAGCGCGGCCCAGAACCTCTTCCAAAGCAGCCTCTTCGGCCGTGGAAAACCGCATCAAGACCCAGTCAATCACGGTAATGGGCTCCGGAGGCCGGGAAATCCCCAGCTTTAGGCGCGGAAAATCTTCCGTCCCGAGATGCTCGATGCACGACTTGAGGCCGTTATGCCCGCCGCTGGATCCACGGGCCCGAAGACGCAAGGTCCCCAACGGCAAGTCCATGTCGTCAGCCACGACCAAGATGTCGCTGACCGCGATTTTATAATAGCGGGCAAAGGGAGCCACCGCCTGGCCGGACAGGTTCATGAAGGTTTGGGGCTTCAACACCCACAGGCCAGCGACTTCCGCCGCTAGCCCGAAGCGAGTCTGGCGGAACCGGCCGCCGGCCTGTTCGACCAGGCGGTCCACCGCCATAAATCCCATGTTATGGCGGGTCCGCTCATATCGGGAACCCGGATTTCCCAACCCCACCAGCAGCTTCAATTCCATCACTCGAACAGCTTGGACACCGACAAGTCCTCGTGCACCCGCATAATCGCTTCGGCCAAGAGCGGAGCGACCGAAATGACCTGCGTGCGCTCGGGGGACTTGTCCAGTTGAATGGTGTCCGTCACCAAAATTTCCTTCAGGGCGGATTCCGTCAAAATCCGCTGGGCATCACCCGAAAACACCGGGTGGGTGGTCGCCGCGTAGACCGCGCGCGCGCCCAAGTCCATGATGGCTTGCGCCGCCTTCGCAATGGTGCCGCCTGTGTCTATCATGTCGTCCACAATCACCACGGTCTTGTCCCGTACCTTGCCGATGACGTTCACCACTTCCGACACATTGGGCTCGGGCCGCCGTTTGTCGATAAATCCGAGGGGGGCTTGCAGGAACTTGGCCATCTGGCGGGCCCGATAGACGCCGCCGGCATCCGGTGAGAACACCATGAGATTATCCAGGTGCTTTTGGTCGATCGCTTCTGATAAAATGCGTCCGCCCTGCAGATTATCAACCGGAATATCGAAGAATCCCTGGATTTGCGGGGCATGCAAGTCCATCGTCAACACCCGGCGCGCACCAGCGGTGGTAATCAGGTTGGCCACCAGCTTAGCGGAAATCGGTTCGCGGCCCCGCTCCTTGCGATCCTGGCGGGCATATCCATAAAACGGGACCACGGCCGTCACCCGGCGGGCCGAGGCGCGGCGAGCCGCATCAATCAGCAGCAATAGTTCCATAAGATTGTCGTTGACCGGACCCGACGTGGGCTGGACGATAAACACGTCCGACCCCCGCACATTTTCCAAAAGGCGCACGCGAATCTCGCCGTTGGAGAAACGCCCGACGTCCGCTTGCCCTAACGAAATGCCCAAATGCTCGACGATTTTTTCGGCTAGTGGACGATTGGCCGTCCCCGTAAAGATCTTCAGTACCCCTTCGCGTTCGAACATTCCGCTCTCCTTTAACATGACGTAATCGCGTTTCGCGGGTTCCTAGCCGCCCCGTCGGCTCTTAGCCCAGCCGGGCTTGTTTTCCTGACGGCCTCGGGCGATGGCCAGCGAATCGCCGGGCACATTCTGCGTCAAGGTCGAACCAGCGGCCACATACGCCCCCGGCCCAATCTCGATCGGAGCGACCAAGTTGGAATTGCAGCCAATGAAGGCTTCGTCGCCGATAAAGGTGGCATGCTTCGTCTGGCCGTCAAAGTTGACAATCACCGTGCCGGCCCCGATATTGACCCGGCCCCCGATGGTGGCATCACCCAAGTAGCTGTGATGGCCCGCCTTAGAGCCAATGCCGACCCGGGTGTTCTTCAATTCCACGAAATTCCCAATTTTTACGTCGCGGTCCAAATAGGTGCCCGCTCGCAAATGACTGAACGGCCCGACCCGCGCGGTGCTGGAGATGACGCTCTGCTCCACCACCGATTGTGTCACGACGACGCCATCACCCAGGCGGCTCGTGACGATGGTGCTCATCGGCCCCACGTGACA
>JAJZBJ010000089.1 GCA_021798975.1 Bacillota bacterium
CCTGTCGTAATCGTCCGTGCCCCGTGTGGGCGCCTCTTCTGGCGGCCTCCCATGGCGGATTTACCAGCCGGGTAGCGTTGCTGCGGAGAAAAGTCCGGGTTGCATCCTCTATAATTTTCGGAACAGAAAAGTCCGGGTTGCATCCTCTATAATTTTCGGAACAGCCATAGGTATGGCGCCTAAAAACATCGATTGCACCGGGTTTTGCAGTATGGTTACCAGTCCATGCCAATTGATGACCCAGCGGGCCATGATCAAGAGGAGCAATGTGCCCACTAAAACAGTGTTGAAAATCCAAATTGCTGTCCCAACGCCGGTCATCCAAGGACGACCTCCTGGGTATAGGTAGGCGGTAATGGCGACGATGCCTGTGCCCATGCCTACCGTAAACCAGTTTGGAGTAAAATGGCGGAAGAAATCCATACCGGGCCCTCCGGTCACGAGGATTGGTGGCTAGCCTGCCCGAATTACGGCATTTAAATCCATCGTGCGAGCTCACCGGCATTGTTTCCACCATCGTGCCTAATGCGCTGCTCGGGGCACGGCAGGGGACCAAAAAAACTGGACTCCTCAACGGAATCCAGCCAACACCCTGAAACTTCGCACAGGTTGATGGAGCCGAATGGGAGCGTGTTATCACGGTATCCGTGCCCGTTCCGGACCGGCGGCTCGTTGGCAGTTCAAGGACTGTGTGGCTGCTGAAGCGGGGCGCTTTGGGCCTTTGATCGTGCCGACCAACCGACGAGATACTCGCGTCTACCGACGGACGCTCTTCATCATCAGCTTCGCGTTCGCGTTGGCGGCCTTCGCTCCTGCGGCCACCCAGTCAAAAGTGTACTCTTTCCCTTTAACGGACCAATCGACGACATACTGGCCGTGATTGTTGGCGGTGTGGTGGATCGTGATCGTGCCAGGATAGCCGGACGCGCCGGGTGACGTGTCGGTGTATTGCCCCATGGCCTCAGCTATCGTGATGGCTTGGCCTTTGGCAGCATGGATCGTCACATGTCCGAACCTCATGGGTGTTCTGCCAATCCAGTTGCTATACACGTACCACATCGCGTAAAAAAAAGCGGCGACAAGCACTATCCTCGAAACCCAACGCGTCGTTTGTGCCACGCTCTGGGTCGCCTCCCTCTGGCTTGCGCCGGATTACCCGTGACATCGTGTCAGGCAACGGCGTCTGGTCCGCCACTATCCCCACGTTGTCGGACCAAGTGATTAGAAGTTGGCTCAAGAATAGCAGTGGGAGAGTCATAAATCTACCCATGTCGTAGAGGACCTCGCCGCCAAAGGCAGGCCGTACCGTGGACAGGCGGCACGGCAGCGGCTCCAAAATAATAAAAAACCGGACTCCTGAGTGGAATCCAGTCAATGTACCCTGCTATAGGTATGGTGCCGGGAGGGGGACTTGAACCCCCACGAGTTGCCTCATACGCCCCTCAAACGTACGCGTCTGCCAGTTCCGCCATCCCGACAGGATAATGGTGCCGAAGGTGGGACTTGAACCCACACGAGCTGTCGCCCACGGCGCCCTGAACACCGCGTGTCTGCCTATTCCACCACTTCGGCGGGACCAATTGCACGGTTTATCCTATCAGCTTTAAGGATAATTTGCAAGCTCGCTGCGGAGAAGTTTTCTCGATGAAAAACTGGATAAGACCACCAGCTCTGGGAAATTACTAACCTCAAACTTGCGGTTTGGGGGCCGAACGTTGTCAAAAAAAATGCGTTTGCAAGTGGGGGCATTGGCGATTGTTGCTGCCCTCGTCTATATGGTACTACAGGGCGCTCACAATTTCTCCAGTTACTTTGTGACGGTTCAGGCATATGAAGGCAATTTGGCCCGTTTTCGCCATCAGGTTATCCGCGTGCAAGGCACGATGCTGGCGCAATCTGTCCAGTACGACGCGGCTCAGGCAACCTTGCGGTTTACCTTGGCGTCAGGCGGCGATCAACTCCCAGTCGTCTATCATGGTCCGATGCCCAACGAGCACTTTAACCAAGCCCAAGCCATCGTTAAAGGCAGGTTGGCCGCGAATGGCACTTTCGTTGCACAAAAACTTGAAGTGCAGTGCCCCGACCACTACGCGCCGGCCAAGGAGAGCCGCTCATGACTATGGTGTGGTTCGGACGGTACGCATTGCTGCTGGGTCTGGCGAGTGCCTCATGGGCCGTGCTCGGGGGATGGGCGGCCAATCGCATCGGCAATGTGCGATGGCAGGAAAGCGTACGTGGCGGTGTGCTGGCTTTGACGCTCTGCACCACCACGGCGGTGTTCGCGCTGGAGTATTTGCTGATGACCGGCGACTATGCGGTACGAGCGGTCTACAACCACAGCGACCAGGCACTCCCGTTACCGTACAAGTTGGGCGCGTTGTGGGGTGGTGATTCGGGATCGGTCCTGTTTTGGGGCTGGATTTTGAGTCTTTATGCCGGATGGCTGGCTTGGCGGAGCTGGTCGCGAGAGCCTCGACTCGTCTCGACAGCAGTTCCGTTGGTCGGTTCGTTGAGTATCTTTTTCCTCTTGCTCTCCAATTTTGTTGTGAACCCGTTTTGGTCGGTCGCTGGTCATCCGTCCAACGGCGTGGGGTTGGACCCGCTCTTGCAAAATTTGGTGATGACCATTCACCCTCCGGCCATGTACACGGGACTCATCGGTTTGACTGTGCCGGCGGCCTATACCGTGGCCGCCTTGTGGACGCGGACACCGTGGGCGGAATGGATTGGTTCAGTGCGTCGATGGACGCTCTTTTCCTGGGGATGCCTCTCGGTGGCCCTCATTTTAGGCGGGATGTGGGCGTACATGGATTTGGGGTGGGGCGGGTATTGGGCGTGGGATCCAGTAGAAAACGCGGCCCTCCTGCCATGGCTCACCGCGACCGCATTTCTCCATGCCGTGCAATTGGAGCAAAAGCGGGGTATCTTTCGCGGCTGGACCGCGAGCTTGTCTATGGGGACTTTCCTGTTAACCCTGGTAGCCACTTACATCACTCGCAGCGGGGTGCTGAAGAACTCCGTGCATTCATTCACGGGGACCGGCGTGGGGCCGTATTTTGTGGTGTTGTTTTGGCTAAGCCTATTGGCGTTCGCCGGGGTGATGTGGTCACGCCGGGAAATGCTGGCCGACCGGCGGCCGCTTAACTCCGGGCTGACCAAGGAGGGTGTGTACCTATTCATTAACATGACCTTCGCGATGGTTGCGGGCATTGTCCTGGTCGGCACCTTTTTCCCGGTCATCTCAAAGGCTCTGGTCCATCAGTCCGTGGTCTTAAATGTCTCGTTCTTTAATATCAGTACCGCCCCTTTGTTCGTGCTGGTGGCGGTGCTTATGGGAGCAGCGCCGGCCATTAGATGGCATGGGATCCGGGTTGGACCTACGTTGCGGCAGCTTCGCGTGCCTCTGGCAGGTGGCGCCCTAACGTCGGCCGTTTTTTGGCTCGCCGGATCCCGCACGTTGATGGATGGTGCCGGGGCCGGGGCGGCGGGATTTGCCTTGACATCTATGCTTCTGGAGTATCGCCGTGCAGCCGGCAAGGAACGGAGCGGCCGTCGTGCTCGGTGGGCCGCGGTGCCGGCGGCGGTGTGGCGCAACCGCCGTAAGTTCGGCGGATACCTGGTGCATATGGCTTATGCCGTCGTCATGCTGGGCGTGATTGCGTCTCACACACAGTCCGTGAGTGTGGTGAAGTCCCTGCGGCCGGGCCAGAGCATAAGGGTGGGCGGCTATCGGCTTCGATATGAGGGCCTGGACACCGTATTGCACGCCGGATACCAGACTACAGAGGCGCGCCTTGCGGTCAAAACCGGCCATCAGCGCTGGGTTGCCCAACCGGGCATGTCATTCTTCCCCGGGTCGCACCAGCCCGTGGCGCAAATTAGTATTCACGAGGGCCCGCTCAAGGACCTGTATGTCGTGTTGGAAGGAACGTCTGGCACCGGGACGATTTTGTTGGATGCGATGGTAAACCCGTTGGTGACATGGATCTGGGCGGGGATGTTCATTGTGTCGGCCGGCACGCTGTTGGCCCTGTCGCATCCGACGAGCCGACGAAAGAGAGGGCGCGCCCAGGATGCCGCAGCCGGTCTCTCATGGCCGCCGGGCCGCTTCACCGCAACGGAAGGACGTGACCCGCTATGACGTGGATATTGCCGGTTTTGTTGACGGGGGCGGTGGTGGCGCTTATCGGGGCCCCGCTGGTGTCCCGACCGGACGACCTACGGCACGCGCTGTCCATGGCCCCCGGTCCGATCACTCCAGAAGTGTTGGACAGCCTGCTCGGGAATCAATTTTGTCCCTTATGCGCCGCCCCCTTAGCAGGGTATGCCGGGGAGACGTGCCAGGCGTGCGGAACGAGGTGGGAGTGATGCGCTGGACCGTACCCGTTGCCGGCATGGCCCTGGTGATGGTGGCTGGAGGTGCGGCGGCCGCCTCGGTCTCGGCCCCAACGGTCCGGATGGAGATGGTGATTGTGATCCCCAAGGGACACCGGCTGGCCATCTTTCAGCAGGTCGTTTGGCAATCTCAAGGCGGATCCGGGTTGGTCGCCACGTTGCCGGGGGCCCGAAACCTGCGGAGCATTGATGCCCACCTCCTGCACAGCGGGCCATCAGGCGCGTTGGTCAACACGCCGACAGGACGGTTTGCCCTTCGCTACAGCGTGCCCTGGAATGGGCACTCGTCCAGCCTGACGCTGCCCACCCCCGCTTCGCTGGGGGCGCTGTTGGTGCTGACCCCGGGCTCGGTCGTACTTCCCCCGGTCTTGAACCCCCTCTTGCAGGAGTCCGGCCGGGGTCGAATCCCCGGCGTGCCGAACAGCCCGGTTTTTCGTGAATGGGGAGCATCCGCCATTCACGCCGGAACGCCGGTGATGATGGTGTTTGAGCAAGCCGCGCCACTCGCCCCAGCGCGCAAAACGGGGACCTACCCGGGGGCGGCGCTGGCTTTCCAGACCGGCATGGCATTGGCGTCCTTGGGAGCCCTGCTGGTGGCTCTCAACCGACGGTCTGACCTGGTATCGCGCAGCGGTGTATGGGAACGGTTGGCGGAAATCCGGGCCCGATATGTGCGGGGCGTCATTTCGGCAGACGAGCTCCAAGGCGAGGTGCGGAACGTGTTGGCGCTGCCGGAGGCGGGACGGGGCGATGGTTAGGATGGTGCTGGAGGTGCGTGGACTCACGAAGAGTTTGGCCGGCCGGCCCATTCTTTCACACATCAGCTTTGCCCTGAGAGCAGAACGCTCTCTGGTCGTGATGGGATCCAACGGGGCCGGGAAATCGACATTGCTCCTGGTTTTAGGGGGCGTGTTAGGGTATGACGGCGGAACCTTGGCACGCTTCGGGCGGATTGTGCCGCCGGAGGGGATAACGGACGGGCGCATTGGGTATCTCGGCCATCGGTCGCTCATGTATCCCAATCTCACCTTGGCTGACAATCTGAACCTGTACGCCCGGCTCTGGCGCGTGCCCGACGCGGCCCGATGCATCGAGCGCGCCGCTGAGCGGGTGGGTTTGAGCCTCTGGCAGCACGAACCTCTCACGCGGTACTCGCAGGGCATGCGGCAGCGGGCAGCATGGGCTCGGCTGCTCCTAATCGAGCCGGAACTGTGGCTCCTGGATGAGCCGTTGGCAGGTTTAGACCCCGAGGGCCGGCAACTCGTGGCGGGTCTTCTGGCCGAGCATTTGGCCCGCGGTGCTGCGGCCGTGGTAACCAGCCATCGTTGGCAGGACGCACCCCAGTTGGGCCATATGGCGGCGGTTCTGCAAAATGGGCAGTTGGGCGATTGGCGCCCGGTGGCGGAGTCAACGCCTACCGAGGAACCAGGCTGATGCGAAAAATGTGGATCCTGTTTCTCAAAGACATGCGCCTTGAGTTACGCCAACGAGACATGGGCGTGCTGATGATCGCATTCGCGGTCATGGAGACGCTCTTGTTCGGGTTTGCCCTCGACAGTGGGGACCGCCTGCCGGTCAGCGAGATGGCAGGAATTTTGTGGATGGGATTCCTGTTTGCGGGAATGCTAGGGATTGTCCGATTGTTTGGGCGGGAAAGCAAGGAGGACGTCATGGTGGGGATGGCCATGGCGCCCGGTGGCCGGCTTCCTGTGGTGGCGGCCAAAATGGGCGTGGCATGGCTGTTTTGCGTGACTACCGGGATGACCGCCACGGCGATGGCTGTGGCAGTCTTCCAAGTGCCCGGTACCCAGATCTCCTTTGCGGTGGTGGTAGTCATGCTGTTGGGTGCCTTGGGGGTGGCGTCCGTGGGTACGCTGTTGTCCAGCGTGAGTCTCAATCTGTCCGGCCACGAGGTGCTGTTGCCGGTGCTGACGATGCCCTTTCTGGTCCCCGTAGCCATTACGGGCATGGAGGCGACGCGTGCCGTGTGGACGGGCGGCCGGCCGTGGCCATGGATTCACGCGCTGATGGCCTACGACGTGGTCTTTATGGTGCTCCCCTTGCTTTTGTACGAGTTCCTTTGGGAGGTATGACGATGGGGCATTTCCGCCAAGCGTGGCTCGGTCTCTTGGGAGCCGGCATGGTTGTGGTTTTGTATCTCATTTTTTTGGGGTCCCCAGACGACGCCGTGCTCGGCCCCAGCCAGCGAATATTCTACGTGCACATGGGGGCGGCTGCCGCTGCGGGGGTGGCCTATACCATCACCGCCGCATCCAGCGTGTTGTATTTGGGGACGCGGCGATTGTCATTCGACAGGTGGGCTGCAGCCTCCGCCGAGATTGGCACGGTTTTCACCACCATGCTACTCATCAGCGGCATCTTGTGGGGCCGGGCGGCCTGGGGTATTTGGTGGACGTGGGACCCGCGACTGACCGCCACGGTGATTCTCTGGGTGCTATTTATGGGTTACCTGATGGTGCGGCAGTGGACAGATTCTCGTGAGCGGCGGGCCCGTCTGGGGGCCGTACTGGCGCTGGCCGCATATGTGGATGTTCCGATAGATTACATGACCATTCGGTGGTGGAAGTCCATTCATCCGGTGGTGATTACAACCCACGGCATCAATATGGCGCCGGCCATGATGGCGGCGATGTTCGCGGCGATGACGGGCATGCTCCTGCTGATGGGGGCGTGGATGCAGCTGCGGCTGTCGCTGATGCGGGCGGAGTGGGGCCTGGAGGATGCCCGCAACCGGATGCGGTCGATGGGAAGGAGGTAGACAGGTGTCGTCGTTGGAACATCTGTACTTGATGTATTTGTTCTTGGCGTACAGTGCCGTGTGGGTCGTGATGTTCGGGTTCTTGTACCGGATGTCTCGGAAGGCCCGGGAGCTGGAGCGCGAGGTCCTCCTGCTGCAAGCGTTTTGGGATGTACAGGAGCAGCCCCGCACGACGCCGGTTCCGGGGGACGGAGGCATACCCGGACCGACCGTGTAAGTTTGCTAAGAACATGTTATGCTGTCTGGTGGACTGATAATGAGGCAGCGGCCATGGGGTGGTGCGGCGGACTTGGCGTGGAGATGGTCTCCGATTTTGTCGGCTCTCCAAGCCGGGTTGTCCGCAGGCTTAACCGCGCGAAACGACCCTCAAGCGTATCCTGCCAGGATACGCTTTTTGTTGATGTCGCGAGGTCGGGGCGGACATGGCGGCGTTCTCGGCATATCATGGTTAGAGGAGGGACGCATAGTGATCCGCGTATTAGTGGCCAAACCGGGGTTAGACGGGCACGACCGCGGCGCGAAGGTCATCGCGCGGGCGTTGAGAGACGCCGGGATGGAGGTTGTATACACGGGACTTCACCAGACACCCGAGCAGATTGTGGATGCGGCACTGCAGGAGGATGTTGACGTACTGGCCCTGTCCATCTTGTCGGGGGCGCACCCCACGTTGGTACCGCGCATTATGGATCTGGTCCGGGAAAACAACATGGACGACATGCTGGTCTTATTAGGCGGGATTATCCCGGACGACGACGTCGACAACATGATGGCCGCGGGAATTGCCCGTGTCTTTGGACCGGGGACAGACACGCAGGACATTGTCGATTACATCCGGGAACGAGTGCCGGATGATGACTGATCTTCAGGATCTGGTCGAGGGCATTGGACGAGGACGGAAGCGGGCGGTGGCCCGCGGACTGACATGGATTGAACGGGACAGTGACCAGGGAAAAGATCTGGTCCGCGCGTTGTTTCCGATGGCCGGGAAAGCCCACATTGTGGGCATTACCGGTGCGCCCGGCGTCGGCAAATCCACACTGGTCAATCGTCTGACGCTTGCATTGCGCAACCGCGGTTATCGGGTGGGCATTCTCGCGGTGGACCCGTCCAGCCCTTTTACGGGCGGGGCCATTTTGGGTGACCGCATCCGAATGCAGGAGTCGGTCATGGACCAGGGGGTCTTCATGCGCAGCCTGGCCAGCCGCGGGCATTTGGGCGGGCTGTCCCGCGCTACGTTTGGGGCGGTCACGCTGCTGGACGCGGCCGGATTTGACTGTATCCTCATTGAGACAGTCGGCGCAGGCCAATCCGAAGTGGAAATTATGCAGCTGGCGCATTCAACCATGGTGGTGTTGGCACCGGGATTGGGCGACGACATCCAGGCCATCAAGGCCGGGATTTTGGAGATTGGGCAGATTTTTATCGTCAACAAGGCGGACCGGGAAGGGGCGGATCACACGGCGCGCGCTATCCGCGGCATGCTGACGCTGGGCATGCAGCATCTAGAGTGGTTCCCCCCCATCATCAAGACGGTTGCCGAAAGTGGCGAGGGCATGGAGGACGTTATTGCCGCCATTGAACAACATAGGACCTATTTAAAGGATTCCGGACGTTTGGAGGGCATTCGCGATAGTCAGACGCGGCACCTCATCGAACTGGCAGTACAGGATTGGGCGACGCGGGCGCTGCGCTTGGCCGAGCAAAACGAGACGGTCTGGCGGGCCCTGCGAGAGGCCGTGGCCGTCGGCAAGGCGGATGCGGCGGATGCTGCCAAGGAAATCGTGGATTCCGCCCAGAGGGGAGGTGCCCCTGGTGGGGCTTAGCATCCTGAATGAAGAGGAAAATGCCGTTCGAGACGCGGTGAGAGCCTTGGTGGCCCGGGAAATTGCCCCAAAGTCGCAAGAGTATGACCTGGGAGAGATTTATCCGAGGCCAAACCTCGAGATTTTGGGAAAGCAAGGGTATTTGGGCATGATTGTGGATCCCGCCTTTGGTGGAGTCGGCACATCGTATCTGGCACAAACACTCGTGGTCGAAGCCATTGCCGAGGTTGATCCGGCCACCGCGGTCATTTATGAAGTGCATAACTCGCTCCACATTGAGGCTATTTGGCGCTATGGGACGGAAGATCAGAAGCGCAGGTGGCTTCCGGACTTGTGCGCGGGGCAGCGCATCGGGGCGTTTGCGTTGTCGGAGGCGGAGGCCGGTTCCAATGCTGCCGCGCTCCGCACACGGGCTGTGAAGGAAGACGGCGGATATCGGCTGACGGGCCGTAAGATGTTTATCACCAGCGGCGGTGAAGCGGATCTGTACCTGGTGTTCGCCACCGTGGACCCCAGCCTTAAGTCGCGGGGCATTACAGCCTTTGTGGTGGAAAATGGAGCACCAGGACTCAGCTTCGGTCCGCCCATGGATAAAATGGGGATCCGGGCCTCCCGGACCTCCGAGGTGGTGCTGGATGACGTGTTCGTCCCGGATGACCAGCGCCTGGGCGGTGAAGGCGAAGGTTACAACATGGCGCTGTTTTTGCTGGATGGCGGACGCGTGGGCATTGCTGCCCAAGGGGTGGGGATTATGTCGGCCGCCTTGGCACGCAGTCTACAGTACGCGCGGGAGCGTCACCAATTTGGCAAACCCATCGGCACCTTTGAAGGTGTGCAGTGGCGGCTAGCCAACATGGCCACCGATTTGCACGCGGCCCGGCTCATGACCTATGAGGCAGCGCGCCATCGCGAAGAGGGGCCCGCCCAGCGTCCTTTGTTCGCGATGGCCAAGCTGTTCGCATCGGAACATGCGGTCCGCCACGCGGAGGACGCCATCCAAATTTTTGGTGGCTATGGCTATATGACCGAATTCGGGGTGGAGCGTTTGCTGCGCGATGCGAAGATCACGGAGATTTACGAAGGCACATCCGAAATTATGCGCTGGGTGATTGCATCCCACTTGCTGAAGGATTACGACTTGGACAACATCTGAAGGGATGGTCATGGATACCGAGACAGCCAGAATACCCGTCGTTGTCGCAGGCATCACAGGAAAGACTGGAAGCGCGGTGGGGCGCGCGGTATACCAGGCGCCGGATTTGGCGCTGGCAGGCGGCTTGTCTCGGAATCACGCCGGTGAGAATTTGGGTGCATTGTGGGGTATCGAGGCTTTCCCATGGGTTCTGGGCGACACCCTGGGGGCCTTTAACCTCCCGCATGCGGTGCTCGTGGACTTCACCGAACCGGAGACGGCATTGCCGCGTCTGTTGGAGGCCGCGGAGCGAGGGTGGGACATTGTGGCCGGGACCACCGGGTTTTCCGCCGAGGGGCGCGTGGAACTAGCAAATTGCGTGGTGAGGTGCGGTGTGGGCGCGGCCGTAATCGCCAATTTTTCGCTGGGCGCCTGGGTCGCGGAACGCCTTGCCGCTGAAGCCAGCCGGTATTTTGCGACCGCCGAGATTTTGGAAGGCCATCATGTCACGAAGCGCGATCGCCCGTCGGGCACCGCGCGGGCGATGGCGGAGACCCTGGGTCAACGGATGAAGCGGTCGCCGGACGATATTCCGGTCCATTCGTTGAGATTGCCGGGCATGGTGGCGCATCAGACGGTGGTGTTCGGCTCGCAAGGGCAGTTGCTGAGTATCCGCCATGACGTGCACGATCGCACCGCGTACGTCGACGGTGTTCTCGCCGCCATCCGCTGGGTGTGCCGGGTGGAGGGCCGAATGGTTACCGACTTGGGGGAGATTCTGGATTCTGAAGCTGCTCCGCACGAAGACGTTCGGCTCTAGCCCGGGCCAGCGCCCGAAAGCGGTCCCGATAGGAATGCGGTTCTGGCTTCAGTTCCTTGAGCAATTCACTCTTCAGCGAGTCGAGACCGCTGCGCGCGCTCTCGACTAGGGGCTTTTTGCGCGGCATTCCTCCACTTCCCTTCGCACATACTGTGGGCGCCGGTTCCTGACTTTATGCAGGGTTCCCGGGACCAAGCGTGGAACCAATATAAGACAACCTTATGACAGGCGGTGCAATCGGATGAAAGCGCTCGATCATCTTACCATTGAGGATATTATTCAAACGCCCCGGCCCGGCAATCGGGTCCCCACGTCTATTCGCTTTTCCGGCGATGGCGAACGCATCCATTACCTGTTTCCCACAGCAGAGGACGTACTGAGTTTATGGAGTTACAACGTCCGGACTGGTGACCGGTATCTAGAGGTGGAACCCCCGGAGTCAGAAGCCGAAGACACCTATGAGGAAGAGATGCGCCGCCAGCGGGCTCGGCTGCAATGGCAGGGAATCACGCACTATCAGTTCAGGGGTGAGGCTCTCTTAATTCCGCAGCACGGCCGCCTGTACTATCGCCACGGCGCCGGCGCCCTCGCGCCGGTGGCGTTTAATCAGGAAGTGGTGGACGCGCAATTGTCCGCCGACGGACGTTCCATTTTTGGGGTGGCGGGAGGCAATGTCTGCCGGATCGAGCCTCAGACCGGCCGCGTGGAGTGGTTGACCGCGGGAGCCGAGGATGGGCTCGCCTATGGTGTGGCGGAATATGCGGCACAGGAGGAACTGGAACGGAGCCATGGATATTGGGTGAGCCCGACGGGGCGGTTCATTGCTCTGACAGAGGTCGATGAGCGCCACATTCCCCGCTATCCCATCGTGCATCAAGCGGAGGCACGGGTCCGGGTCGAGGAACACCCCTATCCGTTTGTCGGTGAGGCCAATGCCCGAGTCCGTTTGGGAGTGCGTCCGGCAGACGGCCAAGGACAGATTCGGTGGATGGATTGGGGAGCGGAGGAACGCTACTTACTCGATGTTTTATGGGAGGATGACAACCACGTTCTTGTGCAGACCCTGTCTCGAAGCCACCAGCACCTGGCATGGGACCGCTATGACGGCTCCGCTCGGCATCTCGGACGCGTCTACGAGGAATCCACCACCTATTGGATTAATCGCCCTTCCACCAGTCTGATGCAAGACGGTATCTTGTTCACGACGAGTGAGCGGCAAGGCATGCGGCGCTTGGTCATTGTCCAGCCGGACGGAAACGTGCGCGAGGTGGCCGCAGCAGGTTTCGACGGGGCGGCTGAGGACATTCTCTCCGTCGATGCGGAGCAACAGCGGGCATATCTGTGGATGACACGGAACCAGGCCCTAGATCGAACGCTGCTGGAACTCAATTGGGAGACTGGGGAATGGAGAGACTTGACGCCCCAACCCGGCTGGCACGCGGTGGTCTTGGCACCGGACTTGAGC
>JAJZBJ010000090.1 GCA_021798975.1 Bacillota bacterium
GGCCGTGTCACGCCCACCTCGCTCCCGGATCATCCGCCGCGGGAAGAGGGCCCCGGGTAGACGTCTATATCTGGCCGGCGAGGACTCTCGAGAGGGGGTCTGAGCGGTGCCTTGAGGGGCACGGTACAGACAACACCCGCGTTACGAGAAGTCGATGGGGTTGGGGGAGGTCTGTGATGTCCTGGCAGGAGATTATCGGTCGATGCGAGGTCCGCTTTCGCATCCGCGTGACTGGGCCCGTGCCTGGTGCCGGTGCATCCCGGGTCTTTTTCGCCACCCGGGTGCGCCAGGATGTGGTCCTAAAAGTTGGCTTGGATGAAACGGCGGTCATCCGCGAAGTCAATGCGTTAGAGGAGTTGTCAGGCCGCGGAGCGATTCGCGTCGTCGATTGCGACCCATCGATCCCGGCGGTGCTACTCGAGCGAGCCGCGCCAGGCCAGCCGCTCGCGAGCGTCACCGATGACGGACGCGCCACGGAAATTTTCTGTTCTGTCTTGGACCGCCTCGATCCGAGACCGGCCACGGGGACACACGAGTCCATCGAGCAACATGTTTCAGCGATTACACGCTACCAAGAGACCCGGGGCCCGTCAGGTCCGTTGCCGTTTCCCTGGGTTGCCCGCGCTCTAGAGTTCCTGCGCGGCCTCGTCGCCTCCACCGACCGACCGGTGCTCCTGCACGGCGACTTGCACCACGGCAACATTGTGCGCCATGGCAACGGATGGGCAGTGATTGACCCCAAGGGTCTTAGAGGCGATCGTCACTTCGAGGTGATTCAGTATCTCCTCAACTACCCGAGGCGCGGCGGGGATGTCGATCTTGTCTTGAGGCGCCGCATGGCGATGCTGACAGAGCGGTTGGCGTTGGATGCGGAACGCATGGCCCGGTGGGGTGTCGTTAAGGGCGTTTTGGATGCCTGCTGGGCGCTCGAAGACGGGACAGATTGGCACAGCGGACTCGAGGCCGCGGAGCGGTTCGCGCGATGCTTGGTCGCGTCTGAGAGCCAAGCGGCTAGGGAGTGGATGAAAGAGGGGACCTCGGCCGTGTCCGGTCGCTCATGGCGTCGTAACGACGCCACGTTCCATGGAGGGTGTTGACCCATAGGGTGCCGTTCTGTCCCAAGGCAAGCACCCGGCGGTGCGCAATGACCGCCGCAACCAACGGGTTGGCTGTGAAATATGAGGGGTAGGGCATACGTATGGTGGGCTGGCCGGGCGCGCGAATCGCCAAGTTGTTGTTATTCACCACCACTAGGGTTCCATCGCCGGCAATGCCCGGATCCCCGGATGCTGGCCCGGCCCTGTGGACCGTCCACGCCGCCTGGGGAGACGATTGCCGTGCCCACACGAGGTCATTGTTGGGCTCCCGTGGAGCGCTCGCCACGATGGGAATCGTGAGTGTCCCGGCATGAATCAATGCCGGGTAGGCGGACTCGAGGTAATAGCGGGCCGGAATGGGAAAGGCCAACACGTGCGCCGTGCGCGGGTGGAGGGTATAGGAGACCGCCACCACGCCGCTGTTGCCGCGGGGGCTCGTGGATAGGAGGACGCGGCCGGGCCCGTCGGCGACGATGCCGGTGGGATATCCCTGCGGTATGGGCAAGGCGGCGGTGTGGGCGGGCAAGCCGTCTGACGCGACCAGGCTCCATTGGCTGCCGAGATTGGGACTTACCCACAGGGCTTTCGGCATGAGGCCCGCAGCAGGACTGCCGGCGTCCAAGAGCCACACGGTGGAGCCCCATCCCGCCAGTTCGAATACGGAGTCGCCTTGCGCCACGTAAGGCGAGATGGGGATGTAGGCGGTACGATGCCAGGGTCCCCCCGGTGTGCGAGTGCGCCAAATGGTCACGGCTGCTCGAGGGCCGGATTGCGTCGCAATCGCGGCTAGGCATACCGATCCTTGGCACTCTAAGGCAAACGCGCCAATGGTGGTCGAAGCCGCTTCCCGGGCAATTACCAGGCGGTTCCAGTGCTGGCCTCGATATTGCCATAAAATCACGGCATTTGACTGCCTGCTTAAGACTTCCGGTGTGTGGTGGAATACCACGAAGGATTGTGGTGTGGACATGTCGAAGGCCGTGAGCCAAAACGGCGCAGAGGTATCTTGAGGGCGGGCTGGGGTCGGATGCGCTGCATGGACGTGGGATGATGATATCATAGCCCCAGCCGGAATCGAGCTGTATCCGGCTAGTGTGCCCAGCACCATCAGAAGTGCACTAATCCCACTTCGCCATCGTCCCATCGTGGCCGCCCCCTTCAACAGGAATCTTCCAATCAAACGCCGCGGAGTGTGCTGCGGTTACGGGAGGCAGGTGATGGGGTCCCCGCTAAGCTAAGCTGAATGGCAGGGTTCCGTCGGGACCCGACCGCGGGCGGGTGAGCAGCCGACAAGTGAGGTACGAATTGTGGCCCAACGATTCTAGGCATGGGACGGACACGCGGTGCTGCGCCATGGCGGCGCGGGGGGCAGACCGGACCCGAAAAACGGCCTGTCTCGCGGGGGCAATGCCATCGAGTCGTCCTCAGGAGGGGAGCGCATGAAGCAATCTATTGTCGTCCGGGCGGTGGATATTGGTGAGGGGCAAGACCCAGGCTTTGTGGCGGGGGCGGCGCACCTCTTGCAGCACCTCGTCGCCAATGGGGCGGCCATTGGGTGGGTGGAGCCGCCTTCCACGGCGGAGGTGGCCGAACTTCTTCAGGAGTTGTGTCTGGCCAGTGAGCACGGCGACGCGTCGCTGCTGTCGATTTGGATAGGAGCCGATCTCGCAGGGCTCGGCTATTGGAGGCGCTATCAGCGGCCCACCAATCGCCCCAATGCTGACATTGAAAAAGTCGCCATCGATCCCCGCTATCAAGGGCATGGGTTAGGACGCCAGTTGGTGCGGCAACTCATTGGTACTGCAGTCCGCGCAGGCATTGAGGTGTTGACCCTTGATTTCCGCGGTGACAATGAGCGGGCGGCCCGGCTCTATCGGTCGTTGGGATTCGCGGAATATGGGCGGCTGACCGGATTTGTGGCCGTCCGTGCCCGGCGCTATGACAAGGTCCTCTATGCCATGGACCTGCGTCACCGGCAAGATGACGGAAGCCGAAAGGATCTGATCGGCCAAGCGGTAGAGCGGGGGCGCGGCAGCGGTTAGCCTTGGCCAGGCTCCGACGGTTCATCGCCGGCGGCCAGTGTTCTCTGTGCAATCAGTATCAGATACGGAGAAAAGAACCGATTGGGAATGTTGTCGAGCCGCAGCAGCTTGAACAAGAACTTCGCCGATCGGACAAAGGCCTTTAGGGCCCGCATCGAGGCTACAGCGGGGTTGTTGAAGTTAAAGAAGAGGAAGTTGGTAGAGTAAAAGTTACAAAACACGATGTCGAATTCATCGGCCGGAATCGGTCCGCTCAAGGCCGCTGGATGCATAATCGCGCGGTTGTGCTTGTCCAACAGCGGCTTGTCAAAAATGCGGTAGATCAGACCATTAAAGTACGTCAGGTTGGGTACTTCCACGACCAGAAATCCGCCAGGCTTCACGAATTGGGCCTGTTTTTTAATGATGTCTCCAGCGTTGGAGAAATGCTCCACAAATCCCCAAGACGCGACGACGTCGAACTGGCGGTCGATCGGCATGGTGGTAAAGTCGGCATCGATGACGGCGGCCTCGATGCCATGAGACGCTAAGGTATTCCGGGTCGACTCCACGTGGGAGAAGTCGACGCCAGCCACTGTATACTGGAATGTACGATGAAAATTAATCATGACCGTCCCGGGGGCACAGCCGACTTCAAAGTACGAACCGCCGCGCGGGAGATAGCGCTTGAGAAGGTCGTTAAAAATGAAATCGGTGGGATCCCCCTGACGCTGTTCTTCATTCCAGTATTTATCCCAAAAAGATTGGTCCGATAATGGACGGTTCATTCATGTACAGCTCCTGCCCGGGTGATCTGCGAGGACAACCTAACACTAGATCAACGATGAGACGGGAACAAACATATACGCGGCTCTTTATGGGTGCGACGATGTGGCAAAGCCCAGCCGGCGGCGAGATTTGATGCGCACCGCCGCCCGCAAGAAGTCCGGCCGCACGGGACGAGCGCAACGTGAACCATGGGCCCGGAGAAACCGGGCCCATGCTAACGTGTCGGTTATTTCAGGGCGCTCAGCACCTGGTCGGTTGAGCGGACGCGGCCGATGCGGGACAGGACGTGCTCCACGGAGAACGTGTGGGCCTCCGCGGACAGATCGGACGTGGCATCTTCGACAAACACCTGCTGGTATCCCCGCTCATAGCCGTCGCGGGCGGTGGATTCAACCCCGATGTTGGTGGCGATGCCGCACAGTACGATGGTGTCAATGTGCCGACGGCGGAGCTGCAAGTCGAGGTCGGTGCCGTAAAACGCCCCCCATTGACGCTTGCGTACGATATGGTCGCCTTCCTTGGGACCCATCGCGGGTACCAATTGATCCCAGTCGGCGGGCGGCTTCCCGGCCCGGGGTGCGGCGTCCGTGGCCGGGTGGAGAGCGTCGCCCCCGTCCGGGGACGGGCCGACGTGCACCAACACCACGAACCCTCCGGAATTCCGGAAGGCATCGGCCAATTGCGCGGCCTTCTCAATGACGACGTCGGCCGGATAGGGAGCCGTTGGAAGACTCGCAATGCCTTTCTGTAAGTCAATGACGACCAAGGCGGTCTTCTTTGGATCGAGTGCCAGTGTGTCTGCCATGTTGTCTCTCCTCTCCTTTATGTACGGGGTGTAAACCGCTCTCAATCATACCAAAGATGTCCAAATTTCGGCAGACCATGAAGGCTCGTCGGGCAGGGACGCGGGGACGGGATGCCGAAATGTCTCCCCAGAAGGACAAAAAGGCATGAATCGCAGACGCGACGGAGGCGAGTCGAACGGATAGACACTTTTTTGGAACCGAAGCGGAAGCCCGAGTGATTGCCGATTTACAGCAAGAACTGGATCGGCGCATCCAATCAGCCAATCGCCAGTGGGACAGCGGGACGATCGATCCAGAGGGCGAGCCGGTCACCGACGACTTCAGGGGGATCCAATATGCCCCTTGGTATCCCGATGAGCGGTATACGGCCGATGCGGAGGGGTGGCGGGAGGGAAACCGGCATGCGGCCCGGGAGGGATTGGGGAAGGGTTGGCATTGGACCGCGCGCGACGCCCACTTCCTGCCGCGCTCGGCAGAAGAGGCTGTTGTGGTCTACACCGTGGTTCATCATTGGTCGGATCCGAACCAACCCCCGGCCGAGGCCGTGTTTTTGGAAACGTGGGTCAAGCGCGGGGATCGGTGGGCCCTAAAGCGGCATACGGCTGAGAAACGATAGCCACGCGAATTCCGAAGGGCGGCCATGGGCTCCCGCGTGATCGATAGGTCGGCGCCCTCCATCATAGGATTGAAGAGGCCGTCTGGAGCCAGAACCGCTGTTATTCGGCCTATTGGTGACAAAAGCTGTGCAGATGCCGGGAGGCAATCAAAGAGGTGATCGGGATGATTGTGCTGGTAACGCTGGTTGCGGTGCTGGTTGTCCTGCCGTTGCTGGTCGCCCTCGTCGACAACTTAATGCGCCACACGCGCCAGATCGCCCGATTGGAGGCGGAGGTGGCGCAGTTGAAGGAGCAGCTTAAGAGCTAGAGCCGGCTCTCATTCTCTCCCCGCCGGGTCAGGTGAGCGGGACAGGGATTTCGGGGCGGTTTGAGAGGCAATTCCATCAAGAAAAAGGGGGACGCGAGGATGGCCGTGCAGTTGAATCACACCATTGTGCCCAGTCGTGACAAAGAGGCGGGAGCCCGTTTCGTAGCCCGGATTCTGGGGTTGCCGGAACCCCGCAGGTTCGGGCACTTTGTCGTGGTGGAGATGGCTAATGGCGTATCGCTGGACTACGACAACCGCAGCGAGGTGACGCCGGAGCACTATGCCTTTCTGGTTGACGACGCCGACTTCGACCCGATCTTTCAACGGGTACAGGATGGGCATATTCCCTACTATGCGGATCCCGGCCATCACCAAGAGGGTGTCATTAATACCCGAGACGGCGGACGCGGATTCTATTTCACGGATCCGTCCGGTCACAACCTGGAGGTGCTCACGCGCCCCTACGGATGGGGTGCTCGCTAGACCATATCCGGCAACCGGGGACGCCGGTCCTTTCCGATTTCATGTTCGCCAGCCCTTTTCCGAGAATGGGGGAAATTGCTATACTAGAGCCTCGCTGTCGAAGACATGGGGAGGGACTGACGCATGGCCCAGGATTCTCATGACGTCGATTTCGTCCGCGAGCAACTGGTCATGGACTCGTGGTCACGATGGATTGAAAAGGAACTGCCGGATCGCCGCAGCGCCGCAGACCGATCCTATAAGCGGGCTCTGCAGGCCGGGGATGAAGCCGCCTGGCAGCACGCAGAAATCATGGAACGCAGTTATGGCCAACTCTTGGAAATGAAAGATCGGCAAGACCCCTACTTCTCCCGCATCCGCGGGAAAATGAAAGATGTCGATGGGGAGCCCTTTGAAGTGGATCTCCGGGTGCATCGCTACCATCGGTCCGAAGTGTTCCCCATCCCCGGGGGACAGGAAATGCTGGACATCAGTCATTTGGCGCCGGTGGCCGACCTGGTCCGCAATCCCGCCCAGCAAGAGCTGCAAGTCACGATGAAAGACCGCGATTTTCTACAGTGGGAGGGGAAGGATCCGCACATTCTGGTGCTGGAGTGCGCGGTCGAAGATGTCGAGCTGGAAAATGGCCGGGTGGTGCGCGTCGCGCCGCGTTATGGGGCTATTTTCGAGGATCGGGTGCGGCGCCGGTTGGGACAGTCGGCCATGCCGGCCCTGGATGTGTTGGCCGATGTGCTGGACAAAGAGCAGAATGCCATTGTCGGCGATCGCAGCCCCAATTTACGGCTCATTATTCTGGACGGCCCTGCAGGCACTGGAAAGACTGTCGTTGCCGCCCACCGCATCGCCGTGGCGGCACGGCCCGACAGCCCCGGCCTCTATCTCACGCCAACGACCACCCTACGGGACTACGTACAGCCGGTTCTGCCGCGCCTCGGTTTGGAGCGGACCCGGGCGCGGGCACTAAGTCTGGTGGATTTGGCGGGGATGATGTGGCCCGACTTCCCCTGGGATGATCAGATGGCGGGGTTGGTGCCGGAGTCCGATTGGGGGCAAGACGCGTGGACCGATGCGCTGAATCGCGAACAGGCGGCGCATCCTAACATGGGGCCGGAAGCGCTGTACCGACGAGCTTCCGAAGCGCTGGGCAAAAAAACCCGGGCGCGCTTAGGGCTTGAGGATGTGGCGGCCCTGTTGTGGCTGGGCGCATGGTCGAAGCGGCCCCGTCCTCAGCCAGAGCCGGAGTGGATTATTATCGACGAAGCCCAGGCCATTCCGCTGTTGGCGTATCGCGCGCTGCGCACCTGGCTGGGATCCTCGGTGTCGTGGGTCGTTGCCGGGGATTTGATGCAGCAAGGGAGCCAGCACGATTGGGATGGCTGGATGCTCATTCAAGAGGCGTTGGAGATGACGGATCATCGGGTGGCCAAGCTGTGGCTCTCACGCAGCTACCGGGTCCCGCCGAAGATCCACGCCGCAGCCGAACGGCTGCGCCTGGCCGTCAATCCCAAAGCCCAGCTCAGTGAGAGTGTGACTTGGCACCCCCATGTGGGGCAGGTTGAGGTCTCGACCGTCTCCGACCAGAACGCAATGGAGCGGCTGGCCCGGGAATCCGTGAGGGAATGGGCCGAGGCGGGCATCGTCTCGGTGGCGCTGTTGGTGCCGGACAGCGGCCGTATGGCGGATTGGGAGGCGCGCCTCACGTCTTGGCAGGTGCAATTTCAGGCTCTCACCGGCGACCGTCCCTATGCCGGCGGGCTGGCGCTGACGACCTTGGACGTGGTGCGCGGTTTGGAATTCGACGGCGTGATCCTGCTGGAGTGCAGTGCGTCTTCTTACCCGCACGATGCCGTTAGTGCGCGCACCCTCTACACATCGCTGACGCGGGCTCGCCGCACCGCCCACCTCTTGGCTGTTGACCAGCCCCACAATCAGCCCACTCCGTGGCTTTCCGTAATTCAGGGATAGTCCGGTGCGTCCAAACATCGGGGCCTTGGAAGCTGTCAAGACACCCCGTATGTAGCGCTGGACGGCGCCAAAGCCGCTGTCCAGCGTTTGGAAACGTTAGTTTCCGAGTTCGTACACGGTAACCTCTTGGACGCCAAAGTCGTTGATGACGTTCGAATTGGCGTTGATGAAGAGGTCCACGCGGTCGCCCTTAATGGCGCCGCCAGTGTCCATCGCTTGACCCAAGAATCCGCCGGATGGCAGGTAATTGTCGTGATATCCCGTCACATACAAGACGGTGTGCAACGGAATGACACGAGGATCGACGGCAATCATGCCATTCTGCAAGGGTTGGCCAAACGCATCAGTCGGGCCATAGGGATAGTTGTCCGCCAGGCTGGGCCCGTACGATGTCGCTACCATGTGGAACGCCTTGAGGACGGGACGTCCATCGATGGTTTTGACGGTCGGAGTAAATTCGCCTTGCAGTCCAGCCGATGAACTCGGCAGGGAAGGCTCCGTCACCGGTGAAAGATTCGCCGGGTTGGGAAACGATGCAGGCAGGACATTCGCCGAATATTGGCCGCTGCCGATGCTGGGGTCGGAGACAGGCCCATTGGTCTGGGGATTCGCCGGTCGAACGCTGGTGGGGATAGGGGCGCCGGGGTAGTAGCCCAGACTGGACGCAACCTCTCGCACCAGTGCGGGCGTAATCACCCCTGTTGTGGGATAGCCGTGGGCTGTCAGGAAGGTCCTAGCCAGCGCTTCGCTTTGCGGTCCCCAGATGCTGCCGACCATCGACAAGCCTTGTTGGATGGTGGGCGGGGTGTTCGGAACACTGGAGAAACCCGGGCCCTCTTGGGACGCACGACCGGAGTGGCTGGTTCCGCCCTCGGCATCGGTGCGTGCTGTCCGGTGGTGAAACGAGGGCGTGTGGTGCGCCGGACTTTGTGGCGTGCTAGCTGCCATGGCCGAACTTCCCAGGGCCAGGAAGCCGAAGGCAGCCGCCGCCAGCGCCGCGTGCTTGATGGAAACGATCAATGGGATTTCTCCTCTCGAGTGAAGTGCCTCCGGAGTTAGCTGACGGGTTAGGGCTAAGAGAGGGCAGCCCCGCGAGTATTCGCTTCACCCCAGTTTTACGGGTTCCCCCGGTTGTCACCGCGTGACAATTAGGCCTGGCAATACTAGAAAACACTCCCGGGATTGTCAGATCGGTAAATGGCGCCCCTGCGCCGTTCTCGGGCTATCAGCCCGCACACGCCCTGTGGCGGGACCGCATGCTTAAAATCGGGGGGCTGTCCCAGTTTTTCGCGGGTCAGGGAAGGGTTGGAAACGCGGCGTGCTGTGCGGACCTAGGACCTCTGGCGCACGGGCAGGCGAAACATGGGGTATGGAGCGCCCAAGTTTCGCCTGCGTTGGGGTGGCGGTATGGGCCGCTCTTTGGCGGCCCCGGGGACGATGGGAGACATCAGGGTTGGGTGCCGATATCCTTCACTAATTCGTCATAGATAGCAGGGGTCGCATAACCAACTTGCCAGAGCGCCACGCCTGCCAGATGGGCCTTTTTAGCGAAGGCAATTTTCTGACGGATTCCCTGGCGGTTCTCCCACCAATAGATGTTGCTCCCGATGGTTGCCGACATTTCGTTGTAACGGGGGTTCCACGACCCTTTGGCGCGAATCGCGGGGGTAATGGCGTTGTACGGGATGGTGGTGGCATGTGTACTGCCGGCTGTCCACCGATATCCGTACAGGGCGATGCCCAAATAGATTTTCGAGCTCGGGACACCCAGGCGGATGAGCCGCGACGTGATGCTCATCGTCCAATTCAAGGCGGCCACGGGTCCGGGCGCGGTGCCATCGGCGTGCTGGTCGTAAGTCATCAACTGAAATTGCGTGACCTCGGGAGCGAGCGCCGCGTAGTCATACGCCCCGCCGGAGTGCGGTACCACATCCAGCACAATGGGATCGGAATGCGGCAATGAGTCGCGCAGTTCGGTGATGAATGCGGTCAACTCGGCCTTCACCCGGGTATGGGGCGGCTCGAAGTCGAGGTCGACCCCTTGATAGTGGTTGGCTGCTATGACGTGGTCGATACTTTGCGCGGCAGCCTTGCGCGTGGCCGCCGACATCAGGAAACTTTGGGTGCCGGTACCGTCGTTGACGAGTGCCAGCACGGGAATATTGAGCTTTTTGTCTTCGGCTTGGACTGCTGGGTCCAGGTGGCTTATCAGCGAGCCGCTGGCGGTGACGGAATACCAGAGCGGCGAAAGATAGGTCAAGGAGTGTTTATACGCTCCCAGGGATGACGCCGGCAGTGCCTTATGGTGCGCCCAAAATCCAATGACTTTGAGCTTTCCGCTCATTGTGGCTGCACGGCCGGGTTTGGCGGTATTTTTGGCGCTAGCGATGCGCGTTGCGTGATGGGGTGCGGCTTGGGGCGAATTGCCGCAGCCCGCGGTCACAAGCGTTGAAGCCAAGGCTGCCATGATGGGGTATCGTGCCTTCATAAATCATCACCTCCAAAGGAGTGTGCGTGCTTTCGCGGGGGACATGCAGGCGACGGGCGGATTTGTGATGGAACCTGCCTCCTCGATAGGAGAATGTTTCCTCGCCCGACGAGCGCTGGGAACGGAACGCTTGAGACCTGGTAAGCAGCTGGCGCCGCGTCCAACTCAGAATTTTGTCGGACTTCAGAACCGGAGCTCTCACGCTTGCGGTATGATCAAATAGACAGACCACCACTTTCGGGGAGGGCAAAGAATGGAATACCGCAGTTTGGGAGCAAGCGGTCTCAAAGTCTCGGTGCTGGGACTGGGCACCAATGCCTTCGGATCGCGCGCCGACCGGGACACCTCGATGCGCATCATTCATGCCGCGTTGGATGCCGGCATCAATTTTTTGGATACCGCCAACATATACAGCAACACCAAATCGGAAGAGATTATCGGGGAAGCGCTGGTCGATCGCCGTCATGAAGCGGTTGTGGCGACCAAGGCGGGCATCTCCCGCGGCAGTGGTCCCAACGACGGCGGGGCGTCGCGCGTTCATCTGACCTCTGAGCTGCATGCCAGTCTCCGCCGACTCCGCACTGACTATGTAGACCTGTACCAGATTCACCGCTTTGATGAGAGCACGCCCCTCGAAGAAACGCTGCGCACGCTGGATGACTTTGTCCGGCAGGGCAAGGTGCGCTACATTGGCGCGTCCAATTACGCCGCATGGCAGTTGATGAAGGCGCTGGCCATTAGCGAACGGGAGCACCTGACCCGATTTGTGGCCGTGCAACCGGGGTACTCGTTGGCGGACCGGACCGTGGAAGCGGAACTCGTGCCGCTCTGCCTGGATCAGGGCGTGGGTCTCATTCCCTATTTCCCCTTGGCAGGGGGCATCTTGACCGGCAAGTATGCGTCGGCCGACAACCCGCCGCCTGGGTCGCGGCTGGAAACTCAGCCCGGCTTCGCCCGGAGGTTGACGGAAGACCGTCTTGAATTGGGACGCCAAGTGGTTTTGGTGGCCGAACGGATTGGCACCACGCCCGGCGCGTTGTCTTTGGCTTGGCTGTATCACAAGCCGTCGGTGGCAACGGTCATTGCCGGGGCGACTAAACCGGAGCAGGTGAACGAGAACTTGAAATCGGTGGATTTGGTTCTTGACGACATCGTGATGGCGGAGCTTGATGCCATCAGCGAATCCTTCAAATACCGCCAGCCGATCGTGTAAATTCGACGGAAGCCCCGCCATTCGGCGGGGTTTTTTGTCTATTCACCCCGCATTGCCCCCACCATGTTTACCAGATGGTGGTTGTTCACAACATTTGGCTAGGCCCGGTCATGGACCCGGCCTAGGGTGATCAGGGGGCGATTTGTCTTCCTGCTAGTGAAGCTCGCTGGGAAAGACTGTGTCGATGCGGGCCACGGCATGCGTGAGTTCGTTGGCCGCGGCC
>JAJZBJ010000091.1 GCA_021798975.1 Bacillota bacterium
GCGATGATCAACTGCCATGGACTTTGACGAATCCCTGGTATTGGCGAGAGGACTTTCCGGAGGCCGTCCCGAACACCTCCAAGACACCCATGGTCTTCCAGGAGGTACCCGCCGCATGAGATCCTATCATCACGCTCCAGAAGGGTATGATTGTCCCTTTTGCCGCATTGCGGCCGGAGAGACATTGCCCGAACCTGCAACCCAACCGCGCGATGTTGTCTATCGCAATCGACGGGCGACCGCGTTCGTGGCCAATAAATGGTGGCCCGACAATCGGGGCCACGTGCTGGTCGTGCCCAACCGACACCTCGAGAACCTGTACGCGATGCCGTCGGATGTGGCCGGGGCCATCCATCAAGCGGCGCGGTGGGTCGCCCTGGCCATGAAAGCGGCCTATGCGTGCGATGGCATCTCGACGCGCCAGCACAATGAGCCCGACGGTGACCAGGAGGTATGGCACTACCACCTGCACGTCTTCCCCCGCTACCGGGGAGACAATCTCTATCGCCGGGAGGGCGCCGCCGCCTGTTCGGAGGACCGCGTGGCTTATGCGCAAACACTCCGCCAGTGGATTGAGCGCCAACAGCAATCGCCCGCCATCCGGCCCTTGCGTCCCGACGACCCTCCTCCTTGGGATCTGTGGCTCACGGCCGACCCCTCTCGGGCACTGGTAGAAGACTATGTGAACCGCGGGCACTCTTTTGTGGCCGAACAAGACGGTGCCATCGTCGGAACTTCGGTGCTCGTGGAGACCCGTCCGGGCACCATCGAACTCATGAATCTGGCCGTGGCCGAACCACACCAGGGATTAGGTCTGGGAAAGCGACTGGTGGAGCACGCCATCGCGACCGCGCGCGCATGGGGGTTTCGCACCATCGATGTGGGAACCGGCAACTCCAGCCTGGCGCAGATCGAGTTGTACCAGCGGTGCGGCTTCCGCATCGTGGGGGTCGATTGGGATTTCTTTCCCGGTCACTATCCCGAGCCGATTTATGAGAACGGCCTGTGGTGCCGCGATATGATCCGCCTGTCGCTGGAGTTGTCATCGAAAGGAGCTTTGTGATGGATGGACACACCCGCATTCTGACACTTGCAAACGGCTATCACGTGTGGACCCGCCAAGTTGGTCACGGACCCACGCCCGTGCTGTTGCTGCACGGTGGGCCCGGCGCCACCCACGAGTACTTGGAAAATTTGGCGCAGTACCTACCCTTGGATGAGTGTACCCTCTACTATTACGACCAACTGGGCTCCTTCCACTCCGACCAGCCCCATGACCCGGATCTGTGGAACGTCGAGCGTTTCCTGGGCGAAGTGAACGAGGTGCGTCAATTGCTCGGGTTGGATCGCTTTGTCCTCTACGGCCAATCCTGGGGTGGAATGCTGGCCCAGGAATATGCTCTCCACTATCCGGAACAGCTCCAGGGGGTGGTCATTTCTAACATGGTCGCCAGCATCCGCGACTACGTGCGCCACCTCACCGCGCTGCGGCAGCAACTGGATCCGGCACTGCAGGATGAAATGGCGCAATACGAGCTCGCCCAGAACTATTTCCACCCCCGTTACCTCGAAATCATGGATGTCCTGTATCGCCGCCATCTTTGCCGGCTGCCCGACTGGCCCGCACCCGTGACCCGCTCCTTCGCGCGCATGGCGTATGACGTCTATGGCAGCATGCAGGGCCCTAACGAATTTGTGGTGACCGGAACCTTCAAAGATTGGGATCGTTGGGAGGATCTGCATCGCATCTCCGTACCCACGCTGTTGCTGGTGGGAGCCCACGACACCATGGACCCCGCATCAGTCGAAGAAATGGGACGCCGCATCCCGGATGCGGAGACCGTGGTGTGCCCGAATGGAAGCCACTTGGCCATGTGGGATGACCCCGATCATTATTTCCCGCCCCTCATCCGCTTTCTTCGGCGCACGGGGCAATCTTGAGCTCCATGTCTTGGGTGTCAAACAATGAACAGCAGTTCTCCGATCCGCGTCAGCGCCCGCTCCTTCCATCCTGTGGACCCATCCACGCGCAAGTCCTCCAAAAAGTTCTCCGTGACGAGCGCTTCGATGACGCCGGCCGCTGTCATTGCGGGCGGCACATCCATGGCATAGACCAGGGTTTGGCTGTCCATTCCAGCCTGCTTGAATGCAATGAGAAACGTGTTTGCGATGCGGCCCACCTGCACCACCTGGAAGGAGGGCGTCGGAACCCGGGGATCACCCGGGTTCCGGGCCACCCGGGTTAGCACGGCCTCGATCAGGGCCTCGGCCGTCTGGCCGCCGCCCCCTGGCGCTCTGGCCGCCGCCGCCTCGGGCTCACGGTCTGGCTGCGCAAAGGGATGCCATCCGGCCCCAGTCCTCATGACCTCACCCCCTGTTGGTGTGCTTCTGGCTGCGCATGGCGCGCACCGCATCATATCCGCCTTCATAGCGGGTCAGCCGCCCGTCCTCCAGCCAGTCAATCATATCTGCGCGGCGATTGAGAAAGTACCGGTCGTGCGAAATCATCACCACCGTGCCGCGAAATTCATCGAGGATTTCCTCCAGCACTTCCCGCGACTCGATATCCAAATGGTTGGTGGGTTCGTCCAGCACCAAGGCATTGATATCCTGATGCATCAGCTGCGCCAATCTGAGACGCATCTGCTCGCCGCCGCTCAAGGATCCCACCGGCCGGAACACGTGGTCGCCATAGAAGAGAAACCGCGCCAGGACATTCCGCGCCCGTCCCGCCTCCATGGGGACCGCCGCGCGGAACCGGTCGATGACACGTTCCGTGGGATCGCTGCCCGCCTCCCAAATCGCCTGATGCAGCACGCCAATGCGCACCGAGGGTCCCCGCATCATCTCCCCGCTGTCCGCCTCCAATTCTCCCAGCAAGAGCCTCACCATGGTGGATTTCCCGGCTCCGTTCTGACCCACCAGTCCAATCCGGTCACCCTCGCGGACGGTCCAGTTCACGTCCCGCAGCACGGGGCGGCCATCAAACCGGCGGCTGACCCCGCGCCACTCAATCACCCGGTCTCCGCTTCGCTCCCCGGCCTGCAAATCCAGCCCCATGACCGCACGATCCATTTTGGGCTTGGCGAGCCGCACGATGCGGTCCAGGGCCTTCTGGATGCTGGAGGCGCGGCGGTGCATGGCGTCACTGGGCGGCTTGGAACGATTGGCCCAATCCCGGAGGCGCTTAATGGCGGCCTCCATCTGGGCAATGCGCTGCTGCTGTTGTTGGTATTCTTCAAATTCCTGCAAAAGCCGGAGCTCCCGCTCCTCGACGTACTGGGTATAGGTTCCTACATAAGGGGTGAGACTCCCATCCTCGACCTCCCAAATATGGGTGGCCACTTGGTCGAGGAAATACCGGTCGTGCGATACGAGGATGACCGCCCCGGTATGGCGCCTTAGCGTCTCCTCCAGCCATTCCAAGGCCTCCAGGTCAAGATGGTTGGTGGGCTCATCCAAAATGAGGCAGTCCGGCTGCCGCACCAGGGCCCGCGCCAACGCCACCTTGGTCCTCTCGCCGCCGCTCAACTGCGCCATCGCCACATCCGCCAATGCCTCGAATCCAAAGGCGTGCATGACCCCGTCCACGCGGGATCGCACTTCATAGGCGCCGCTCTCCTCAAGTTGCCCCAAGCACCGTTCATAGGCCCGCCCCAAGAGGTCCATCTGATCGGGAGACGCCGACGCCATCGCGTGCGTGATGCGCTCCAACTCGTCCAGCCAGGTCAACGCCGGCCGGAAACTCTCCTCGATAATCTCCCGCACGGTGCCCTGCGGCAGGTCTTCGGCCAACTGCGGCACATAGCCGACCGTAAGTCCCCGCCGCCATGTGACCGCGCCTTGATCCGGGGCGTCGAGGCGGGCCAGGAGTTTCAAGAGGGTGCTCTTCCCTGACCCGTTGGGGCCCACCACGCCAATGCGCTGGCCTTCCAACACCTCCACGCTAACGCGGTCCAGCACGGGCTGATAGCCAAAATTCCGTCCGACTCCCGATGTGCTCATGAGAACCATATCCATCCTCCTCGGAAATAAAAAAGCTCGAGCCGTTGGGCTCGAGCCAAATCCGCGGGGCCTATGCGCTCACGCATCCAGGACACCCGGGGAGACTGGCTTCGCCCATACGGCGAAAAGGGCACACGACGCCCTGAACCCCGGTCGAGAAATGTCCTTGATCGAACGGATACGCTGTTTGTCCGCCGATAATCAGCACCAGCCTCACCCCTTTCCTGGATCGAATTAGACCTAGTGTACTGTGCCGAATTGCTCTTGGCAAGAGACTAGAAGGCGTTTTCGCCGAGGATGTCGCGGCCGACAATCAAGGTGTGGACCTCATAGGTTCCCTCATACGTATCCACGGTTTCCAAGTTGGCGGCATGCCGCATGGGCACATAGTCGACGCTGATGCCGTTGCCGCCCAGCAGTTCCCGCGCCATGCGAGCCACTTCCAAAGCGCCCCGGGCGTTGTCGCGCTTAGCCAGGGAGACCTGCGGATAGCGCATCGCGCCGCTTTCGTAGAGGCGTCCCAACTGCAGTGCCTTCAACTGCATGTCCACAACCCGGGACAGCATGTCCACCACGCGCTCTTGCACCATTTGGGTTGCCGCAATCGGGCGGCCAAAGGCGATGCGCGTCTTGGTGTACTCGGCTGCTTCCTGCAAACAGTCGAGTGCCGCTCCGACGGTGCCGAATGCAATGCCGAACCGGGCTTGCGTCAAACAGCTAAGCGGCGATCCGAGGCCCTTCGACAGGGGCAGCAGCGCCTCTTCGCCGACCTCAACATTGTCCAGATACAATTCGGACGTGACCGACATCCGCATGGAGGCCTTGGTGTGAATCTCCCGGGCACTGAATCCGGGGCTATCGGTGGGGACGACGTATCCCCGGATGATGCCCTCCTCATCTTTCGCCCATACCACCGCAATCTGCGCTACGTTGCCGTTGGTAATCCACCGCTTGGCGCCGTTGAGGATATACCCGCGCCCGCCCCGCTTGGCCGTTGTGCGCATGGCGCCGGGGTCCGATCCCGCATCGGGCTCTGTGAGGCCGAAGCATCCAATCACCTGGCCGGCGGCCATGCGGGGCAAATATTGCGCCTTCTGCTCGTCGCTGCCCCAGCGGTAGATGGCGTACATGGCGAGGCCGCTTTGCACCGATGCAAACGAACGCAGACCGGAGTCGCCGCGCTCCAATTCCTGCATCATGAGTCCGTACGCCGTGCCGCTCACCCCGGATCCGCCGTATTGCTCCGGCAAGGTGGGACCGAATACGCCCAGTTCCCCCAGCTTGGGGATGAGATGGGTGGGAAAAACCCCATCCTGCCACCATTTGCCGGCGTTGGGCCGGATCTCCTGATCCACGAAGCGGCGAACCGCATCGCGAATCTGCACCTCATCCGGGGTTAGCAGACTGTCTAATCCGTAAAAATCATCGATGAGAGCCCTCATGTCAGTCATGCTCGACGTCCTTTCTATGCTGACGAATCTCTTCAAGCAATCCTAATATGTCCTGACGATGCTGATCAATCACAGGCGGCGGACTTTGGGGGAAAACCTCCGCCTCCCCAAAGTGCCAAGGCAGGCGGATCTGGGTCAGGTCCCCCGCCGTGGGATGGTTCAACTGACTGGTGAGGTGGTGGCCGCGCCGCTCGGCATCGGCCAGCGCCTCGGGAATGGTGAGGACCGGGCCGGATGGAACCCCGCGCGCTTCCAGTTCTTCTACCCAGAACTGGGTGTCCCGCACGGCTAACGCCGACTCTAAAAGCGCTTGCAGCTGTTCACGGTGCTGCACCCGATCGGGGTTGGTGCGATAGTGCCCATCGGCGGCCCACTCCGGATGTCCGAGGGCGTCGCACAGTGTCTGAAACTGCCGGTCATTGCCTACCCCCACCGCGATGTGCCCGTCGCGGGTCCGCAAGGTTTGATAGGGCGCCAATTGGGCATGAGCGTTGCCGTAGCGCCGCGGTTCCTGCCCAGTCACCAGGTAGCTTTGGGCCACATTGGTCAGCCAGGCCATCTGCGACTCCCACAGCGACACCGTCACGTGGTCACCGCATCCCGTGCGTTCCCGACGGTACAGGGCGGCCTCGATACCGCTCAACAAATAAAGCCCGGTGGTGATGTCCGCCACCGCCACACCGACCTTCATGGGTTGGCCCTGGGCCTCGCCCGTAATGGACATCAGGCCCGAACCCGCTTGAATGACAAAGTCGTATCCGGGACGGTCGTCGCCCTCCGGATATCCGCGTACGCTGGCCGTCACCAGCCGGGGATTGGCCTGGCGCAGCGACGCGAGGCTCAAGTTCCAATGTTCCAGGGTCCCGGGCCGGAAGTTTTCGACGATCACATCGGCCCATTCCAGCGCCAGTCTCCGCACCACATCTTGATCCGCAGCCGTCCGGAGATCCAGCGCAATCGAGCGTTTATTGCGGTTCACACTCAGGAAATAGGCGGACTCGCCGCCGACAAAAGGCGGACCCCATTGCCGAGTCTCATCGCCGTCGGGCCGACGCTCCACTTTAATCACGTCTGCACCCAGCTCTCCCAGCGCCATGGTCGCATACGGTGCGGCCAGCACGCGTGACAGATCCAGCACATGAATCCCGGCTAGGGGTCCGCCGCTTCCCATCTGATGGGGAGGGCTTAGCGCCCTCCAACCTCCGCCAACGTAGTCTCCAAGACGTCCATGGCCTCGTCCAGCATGTCAAGCGGGGTGTTCAAGGGCGCCAACGAGCGAATCACGTTCCCGTATACGCCCGACTTCAGCATCAGGACGCCCTTGTGAATCAGGCTCTGCAGCACCTGGTTGGTCTCCTTGTCGGCCGGCTCCTTGGTCTTGGGGTCGCGAACCAGCTCAATCGCCACCATGGCGCCCATGCCGCGCACATCCCCGATGAGGGGGTTCTTCTGCTGCATTTCCTTAAAGCGCTTCACCAAATACTCGCCCTGCCGCTTGGACGCCTCCAAGAGATTCTCCTCTTCGATGGCATCCATGACGGCGTTGCCGGCGGCTGTGCCCAACGGGTTGCCGACGTAGGTGCCGCCAATCTGCGAGTCGCCCGGTCCATCCATGACTTCCGGCCGGCCCATCACGCCGGACAGCGGGATGCCGTCCGCGATCGACTTGGCCATGGTCAGGAGGTCCGGTCGAATGCCGGACTGCTCCGTGGCGAAGAAGGTGCCGGTGCGGCCAAAGCCGGTCTGCACCTCATCCACAATCAACAAAATGCCATGCTTCTCCGTGAACTTCCGCAGCCAGGGCAGGAAGCTCTGGGGCGGCACAACGAATCCGCCCTCGCCCTGCACCGGCTCCACAATCACCGCCGCCAAGTCTTCCGGAGCCACCTGCAACAGCAAAGCCTTCTCGATGTGCGCATAGCAGCGCTCGTCGCAGACGTGGTTGGGCTCGTGGCCGTTGAATTCACAGCGGTACGGGTACGGATAGGGTGCGCGGTAGACTTCCGGCGCGAACGGTCCCATGCCGGCCTTGTAGGGGTGCACCTTGGAGGTCAAGGTCATCGCCATCAAGGTGCGGCCGTGGAAGGCGCGCTCAAACGTCAGGATTCCCTTGCGCTTGGTGTAAGCGCGGGCAATCTTGACCGCGTTCTCAACCGCTTCAGCACCCGAGTTGAAGAAAATGCTGGTAGCGGGGCCGCCGCCCGGGAAGCGGGCATTCAGGCGCTCCGCCAGACTGACGTAGCTCTCATAGGGCAAGTTGGTGAAGTCCGTGTGCAGGAACCGGTCAACCTGTTCGTGCAAGACCTTCTTCACTTTGTCGTGGGTGTGGCCGACGTTGAGCACGCCCACACCGCCGGTCAGATCAATGAAGGTGTTGCCATCGATGTCGGTGAGCAGGCTGCCGTGCGCCCGATCCACGATCAACGGCGCGTAGATACCCACTGCCCGCGGGGTGGCCTTATCCAACCGCTCCAAAACCGGCTTGCTTTTAGGGCCCGGAATCGCCGTCTTTAGGTCAATGTACTTGGTCTTGGTCGCCATAAAGTCCTCCTTCGATCTCTTGTGGTCGCCGTCCGCTTAGTTGTCGATCTGGGCGCGTTGCAGCTTGCCGGAGAAGTCGACGTAGACCGCCTTCCACTCCGAGAAGAAGTCCAAGGCCGCCGTGCCCGCTTCGCGGTGCCCGTTGCCCGTGCCGCGCGTACCGCCAAACGGCAGGTGAATCTCCGCGCCCGTGGTTCCCGCATTGATGTAGACAATGCCTGTGGCCAAGTCCCGAATGGCTTGGAACACCCGGTTCACGTCCTGGGAGAAAATCGACGAGGACAATCCGTAAGTGACACGGTTGTTTATCGCAATCGCCTCTTCCAAGGACTTGACCCGGATCATGGAGAGCACCGGCCCGAAAATCTCTTCGGTGGCGATGCGCATGTCGGACGTCACGTCGGTGAACAGCGTCGGCTGGTAGAAGTAGCCCTTCCCGAGGTCCCCCGCTTCAGCCCGCTGGCCGCCGATTTCCAGTTTGGCGCCTTCCTGCTGCCCAATCTCGACATAGCTGTGCACCTTGTCGAGCGCTTTATCGCTAATCAAGGGACCGACGTCGGTGCTGTCTTGCAACCCGTGTCCGAGACGGAGCCGCGCCATCCGTTCCACGAGCCGCGACTTGAGCTCGTCATAGACACCCTCGTGGACAATCAGGCGCGAGCAGGCGGTGCAGCGCTGGCCGGTTGTTCCGAACGCGCTCCACAAAATCCCCTCGACCGCCAAGTCCAAGTTGGCGTCGTCCATGACGATAATGGCGTTCTTGCCGCCCAACTCCAACGACACCCGCTTCAGCGCCTCGCCCGCCACCTTGGCCACATGGCGGCCGGTCTGGTTGGATCCCGTGAACGATATGAGATCCACACGCGGGTCCGACAAGAGCACTTCACCGACCGTGGGGCCGTCGCCGTACACCAGGTTCACAACCCCGGCCGGCACGCCCGCCTCGATGAGAATGTTCACCAGCTCGTAAGCCAGCATGGGGACCTCGCTGGCCGGCTTGAAGACGACGGTGTTGCCGCACACCAGAGCCGGAAAGATTTTCCACGTCGGAATCGCCATGGGAAAGTTCCACGGGGTAATGATGCCCGCCACACCGATGGAATCACGGGTGGCCATCGCGAACTTGTTGGGCAGTTCCGAGGGGGTGGTGTAGCCAAAACTGCGGCGGCCTTCGCCGGCCATGTAGAAAGCCATGTCAATGCCTTCCTGCACGTCGCCCGCCGCCTCAGCGTACACTTTGCCCATTTCTCGGGTCATTTTTTGTGCCAGATCGTGCTTGCGCTCCTTGAGCAACTGACCCGCCGCATACAGGATTTCGCCACGTTTCGGTGCCGGAACCCGGCGCCATTCGTCATAGGCTTGGCGCGCGGCGGCAATCGCCCGGTCCGCGTCCTGGACGCTGGACTTGGGCACTTCCGCCAGAACCTCACCCGTCGCGGGATCGATCACCGGTTCGTATTGTCCGTTCTCCGGCTCGACCCATTGCCCGCCTATGTAATTCTTGAGTTTCACGGTAACCCTCCTTAGCCCTAACGGGGGCGACTACGTATACAAAATAACCGCCGACTCCCGTTGAGTTGGCCCAAAATCTAGTATACCGGGGGACACGGAAAATTTCCACGTCTGCAAAATGACGGATATTTTGGTGTCTTCAGGTGATCAGGCCGCGCCGGCGGTGTGTGCCGCGTAACTCCGTCCCGCTCCCCGGGCGGGCGTCGGCAGGGCCGCGAATCCCGCCAGCCCGGATCGCGGCCCCGCCCCACGCCGTTTAGTGTAATGCGGATAAGTACGAGGATAGTGCGTCTTTGGTGAGGCGCCCCGGACCGATCCGGGCCACGCCCGCACCCGTGGCAAAGAACTCCAGGTTATAGGCCGGCACCTCGGCCACCCCTTCCGCGTTGTAGGGATAGAAGGCGCCGTCAATGGTTACCCCGTTGCCCATCATGCCGAAACCGGCATAACCGCCTCGATACCCTCCCGACATGCGGATTTCGGTCTCTTCAATTTCAGTCCGTATCGCCACGCCCACAAACCCGTCCACCCGCGGCCCGCCGCGGGCGTCTGACACCATCTGCTGCAGGGCATGGCGCCGCGTGTCTTGGAAGCGGTCCACCATCGAGGTCAGTTCTTGGTTCTGGAAGTTCCATACGCTCTGGATCGACCGCGTATTGAAACCCACCGGCATGCAGTGCCAGTGATAGCCCAGGCAGTAGCTGACTGGAATCCAGCCCACTTGGAGCATTTTGTAGAACTCCTCGCCGCTCAAGGGGCTCACCAAGGGCACCGCCGGGGCCTTGACGCCTTCGAACCGGACAGCCGTGCCGATCACGGAACACTCAATCAGATGCTGCTGACGGGAGAACTTAAACTGGGCGTCCACGATCGCGTGAGCCCCCGCCAACAGCGCTTCCTGACGCATGCGGTCGACCGCATCGTTCTTGGCCCGGTAGTACGCGTAAACTAAATTGGCGGCATCGTAGTTGCTGTCCAAGTAGATCCGCCCGTTATAGTCGCTGGCCGATTGATAAAAACAGCTGCCCGTAACCTGCACCAGGGGCGTCATGCGGATTTCGTCCGCTAGGTAGAGATCTGGAATGTCGAGCGTGCTCATCCACGGCAGCTTGCCAGATACCGTATTCTTCACCCGCTGTTCCGCGGCGTCCGGGATCCCGCCCCGCTCCAATGCCTCGCGGTCGCGGGCCATCTGTTCTTCGGTTTCAGCGCGGTACTGCTGGAACGTGCGCTGAAGCGCCCGACTCTTCTCAATATCCTCGGACGTGGCACCGTCTGGTTTTTGTCGGCGAAACCAGGGCATTACCGTCCCCCCTTTTTAGCGCCCGCTGTCGTTCAGCGGCAGCACCAGTGACGGCGACGCCAACTGCGATTCCTGGAAACGCTTGACGGCCGTGCCGACGGCGAAGAATTCAATGACATGCGAGCCCCACTGGTGGCTGCTCTCGTTGAGGTTCACGCCTACGATGCCCTCCGCCTGAAGTTCGGCCGCTTCCTGCTGCATGCGCTCCATGGCCAACTCTCGCGCATCATAGAGCCCTTGGGTGTAAATCGTCATTTCCTGGTTCTGCCCCACCTGCCGCAAGGCTGCCATCATGCCCTGATGGGCGATGTGGTACACACAGGTGCCCATGACCAAACTCACCGGCCGGTAGCCGGTTTTCATCAACGTCCAAAAGTCCTGTCCGGACAGATCCGATGTAAAGGGCTTGTTCTTGATGGTGCGGTGGCTCGTGCCGTCTTTAGACCGCACGGCGGTGCCGATGGCGATGAACTCTGCCAAGTGCTGGCCCCATTCGGCCAACCGGACCTCCAACCGCACCCCGATAATCCCATCGGCCTTGAGGGCGTCGGCTTCTTCTTCCATGCGGCTCATGGCTAGCTCGCGAGCGTTGTACATGGCCTGCGACAGGACCGTCATCTCCTGGTTCTTCGACCAAGCGGATTGTTGATAGCCAATATGATAAATGGACGATCCCATCACCAAGCCCAAGGGCTCGAATCCGGCTTCGTCCACCAAGACAAACTCATTCACACTCAAGTCAGACGTGAATACATAATGTCCCGATTCCCGATTGAGGCGCTCCAGCGCGTCTTGGGGAATATCCTGATACGGGTTGCTGCCGTTCTCTATGGGAATGACCCCCTCTCAAGTCCAGGAGGCAACCGCCGCCTCCGCTGGTTCCAGCATAACAAGCCAATGGCCGTCTTGGAAGCACCAGGTCATCTGAATTCGTCCACCCGCACCTTTTGGCCGTATCGGGGCACAATCAGGGTGACCTGCCGGCGGTAGGCCCACTCGGCCGCCTGCCCGATATCGCCCCGATTGTGGGGGTAAGTGTCCCAATGCATCGGAATGAGCGCCT
>JAJZBJ010000092.1 GCA_021798975.1 Bacillota bacterium
GAGGTAGGCGCAGGCCCTGACACGGGGCTCTCGCGGGCAGCCGATGCGCGGGCAGAGGGCCGCGTGGGCCTCACGCTGTTAGTCTTGGCGGCTTTAATTTTGGCGGGAGCGGCATGGGATGTGGCGGTCCGCACGGTCCCGCAGGTGACGATGGCAGGGTTGGTGCTGGCCATGGGCTCAGCTGTCCTCATGCCCTTGTTGGCGGCAGCTAAGAAGCGCCTCGGGAAGCGTCTTGACCTCGCGTCTCTCCAAGCGGACGGCTCCTGCAGCACGGCCTGCGCCTATATGGCGTGGATTCTCTTGGCAGACTTAGTGCTCCAGCGATGGATCGATGCTTGGTGGCTCAATGCCATGAGCGTCATGCCGCTGCTGTATTTCATCGTTCGCGAGGGGTTGGAGGGATTGGAACATATCTGGCCGGAGCCATAACTCGACGGAGAGAAGTCGGTCAGAACGGTTACAATGACAAGAAAAGGGGACCGGCTCGCTCGGTTCCGTTGGAGGACGACAGACTGGATACCGTGACCTTGAAAGCAGGGCCGCATCGTGTGTTAAAAGGGTCGCCGTGGGTTTACCGCACCGAGTTGGAATCTACTGAGGCGGCACCCGGGTCCGTGGTGGCGGTAAAGACGCGGGAAGGCCGCGTGTTGGGATCCGGCTTCTATAATCCGCGGTCGATGATCGCGGTGCGCATTGTGTCGTGGGGACCCGATGCCGCGGTTGACGGCGCGCTGTTCCGCCAACGCGTATTGGAATCGGTGGCATGGCGGCGGGAATTGGCGCCGGGGCGGGATGCCTTCCGGGTCATTCATTCGGAAGCGGATCGCATTCCCGGACTCATCGTGGACAAGTATGGTCCCATGCTGATGGTGCAGGTGACCAGCCTCGGGCTGGTGCCCTTTATGGGAGACATTGTGGACGCGCTCCGTGAGGCCTTAAATCCGGAGGGGATCTACGAGCAGGGCAACTTGTCGGTCCGCGACCGCGAAGGTCTGCCCCGGGAAGATCGATTGCTTTGGGGGACGTTAGTCCCATCGGTCGAGATTCACGAACACGGGGTCCGATTGGCTGTGGATCTGTTGGGCGGGCAGAAGACCGGACATTTTTTGGATCAGTACGGCAACCGCGGCCGTGTCGGGGAACTCGCGCCTGGGCGGCGGGTATTCGACGCCTTCTGCCACACCGGGGCTTTCGGACTGGCGGCGGCCGTACACGGCGCCGCGTCGGTGGTGGGAATTGATATTGATCCGGATGCCGTCGCCCGGGCGCGTCAGAACGCTGATGCCAACCAAGTGGGAGCGACCGCCGAGTTCGTGGCGGAGAATGCGTTTGACTGGCTCCGGCGCGAGAGCGACCGCGGACCCCAGTATGATCTCGGGGTGTTGGACCCGCCCGCATTCACGAAGTCCAAGCAAAGTGTGCCGCAGGCTATCAAAGGCTACAAAGAAATTAATCTCCGGGGCATTAAGCTTATCAAGCCGGGCGGCTTTTTGGTAACATCCAGCTGCTCGTTTCACCTATCGGAGCCGGATTTTATCGGCGTTGTCCAAGCGGCCGCCCATGATGCGCGCCGCGCGGTCCGTATCGTGGAGATCCGGGGACAGGGGCCCGACCATCCCATTCTGCCGGCCCTGCCGGAGTCCCGTTACTTGAAGTGTCTGGTTCTAGCGGTCGGGGAATAAAAAAGCCCCGCCGGGTGGGGCGGGGCCCATTCGTAGGCCTAGTGGCTGCACGCAGCCGGAGAACCCTGCTGATCTTTGGTGCGGAACGAATGTCCACAGCCGCAGGACGCCACGGCGTTGGGGTTGTTGATGGAAAAGCCCCCGCCCATCAGCGAGTTGACGTAGTCCACTTCGATGCCCTCAAGCAAGGGAGCGCTGTCCGGGTCAATGACCACCTTGACCGGGCCAAACTCGTACTGGTTGTCGTTGGCGTGTTGTTCGTCCAACGCCATACCGTAGCTGAACCCGCTGCAACCGCCCTTGGAGATATAAATCCGCAAGGCCAAATCCTGCCGCTCCTTGGAAGCCATAAACTCTTGAACTTTCTGGACGGCATCCTCAGTCAACGTAATCATCGAGAACCCTCCTCTAACATGACATTATAACGAAAAGTTAGGAATCCGAAAAGGGGGCTTGTGGGGTACGCGCTTCGTGTTCCATGTCTTGAAAGACGCGCAACAAGGCCGACAGGCCGTGGACGAGATCCTCGCGGCTGCCGGCCGACAGGCGTTCGGCAAACCGGGTAAACTGCTCTTCCCGCCGCTGGAAAACGAGATCCGCCAGCTGCCGTCCATAGGATGACAACCTAACGCGGACAACGCGCCGGTCGACCTCATCCCGGTCGCGCCGCACGAGATTCATCCGCAACAACCGATCGACCAGCCGCGTAGCGGCGCTTTCGGTGAGACCCAACTGTTCGGCTAGTTCCCCCATCGGCAGGTTTTTGGGTTCATACAGCACCACCAATGCGTTCATTTGAGCAGGCGTTACCTCAAGGCCAATGAGCTCACGAGTAGCTTCGGCCTCCAGGTATCGCATTATGCGGGGAAACAAATGCTGAATCTGTTGTACAAAGGCCGGAATATCGGCACCGTCCATGGGTTGCACCTCGCCCGAGATATTATTCCCATCATACCATTGACAACCTTTGCAAAAAAACTTTCCGTTGACAAATATTGCTCTGGTTCCCTATACTGCAGGCATCTATAGGTTGGGGGAGTGCAGGATGTACATCAAGCGTACGGCTGTCATCGGATCCGGTACCATGGGGGCTGACATTGCCTACGTCATTGCGAATGCTGGAATCCCGGTTGTGATTAAGGATGTCTCGGAAGATGCTTTGGAGAAAGCCAAGGCCCATATCGACGATCTCTTCCAAACCCGGGTGGCGCGGGGCCGTATGTCACCCGAAGACGTACAGAACCGCAAGGACAACATGACGTTCACCACCTCAAATGCGGATTTAGCCGATGTGTCCCTAGCCATCGAGGCCGTCTCGGAGAATATGCGGGTCAAACGGGCCGTATTTCGCGAACTGGATCAAGCACTCCCGCCTCTGGCCATTATCGCGTCCAACACGTCCGCGCTGAGCATTACGGAATTGGCTGACGCGACAGGCCGTGCGGACCGCGTGGCGGGCTTCCATTTCTTTTTTCCAGCGCACATGATGAAACTAATCGAGGTCATTTCCGGAACGTCGACCAGCCAAGAGACGCTGGACACGTTGCGTCGTTTTGCCGAAGAAATCCGTAAGATCCCCGTTTCCGTCAAAGAGTGCCCCGGTTTCGTGGTCAACCGCGTGCTGATGGCGTCGATGGCTGAGGTGCTTCGCTTCCAGCACGAGACCCAAATTCCCTATCAGGAAATCGATCAGGCCATCACCAAGGCGGGCTTGGCCCCTATGGGGCCGTTCGTGCTGGGGGACGCATTGGGCTTGGACGTGGCCCTGGAGGTGGCTCGCACGTTAACAGCTGCGTACGGAGACCGTTTTCAGCCGGGGCCTCAATTGGAAGCGCTGGTTGGGGAAGGACACGTGGGGCTGAAGAGCGGGCGCGGATTTTATACCTATCGCTAGTTAGTTAGGGAGGAATTGCACGATGGATGAAGCACAAGAGCAGCGGCTGATTCTGCGGTTTTCGCTGGCGACGTTTTTAGAGAGTGTGCGCTTGTTCGAGGAGGACATTGCCTCCGCCGAGGAAATCGATATTGCCATGCGGGCGGGCGCAGGCCTGCCGAAGGGTCCGCTGCGCTGGGCCGATGAACGGGGACTGGACCAAGTACTGCAGGATTTGGAGTCGCTGCATGCATCGGTCGGCGAGCGCTTTGCGCCGCCCGCTTCCCTTCGGGACCGGGTGGCACGGGGTCAGCTGGGAGTGAAGTCAGGCATCGGATACTTGACGTATGCGCAATAACAACACGGAGGGCCGCTGATGAGTACCGTATCGGTGAAGGAACGGGACGGAGTTGCGCTTTGGACGATTGCCAACCCCCCTGTCAATGCCATTAGCATGGCGGTGCTGGAGGATTTGGACGCGTTATTGAATGACGCTGAAGAGACCCCGGGTGTCCGGGCTGTGGTCATCACCGGCCAGGGGCCGACATTTGCCGCAGGGGCCGATATCCAGGGGTTCATGAAGCTGGGCGGGAACCTGCAGGATTTTATGGTCAAGGGGGCTCGCTTGTATGAGCGGCTGGAATCCAGTCGCCTGCCGATCGTGGCGGCTGTCAACGGACCTGCCTTGGGCGGCGGGAACGAGCTGGCCATGGCCGCGGATATTCGCCTTGCGTCGAGACAGGCCCGATTTGGGCAGCCAGAGGTTAATCTAGGCATAATCCCCGGATGGGGAGGTACCATACGGCTTCCTCAGCTTGTCGGGCTTGCGCAGGCCCGCCGGCTGCTCTTAACCGGGGACCCAATCGACGCGGAGCGGGCTTTCGCTATTGGTCTTGTCGATCAGGTGGTGGAGCCGCATCTTTTGGTGGACGCGGCGCTGAACTTGGCGGACCGGATGGCAGCCTTGCCGCCCTTAGCCTTACAAGCGATTAAGCAATTAGTCTTGGATCAGAGTCCCGGGGGGCAAGAACGGGAAACCGCGGCCATCCAGCGTTTGATGATTACGGGGGACGCCTTGGAAGGCATCCGGGCCTTCATGGAAAAGCGGCGACCGCGGTTCCAGGGGCGCTAACGGATCCGGCGGGCAGCCAAACTGAGACCAAACTGGATCGCGCCCAACGCCAAAAACGTGATGGCGGCCCACATCGGAATGATGCGCAGATGCCAAAAGGCGATAGCCAACAGCACCGCGACGGAAGCCCACAGACCCCACCAGGCTTGTCCGAGACGCGCGACCGCCAACAGGATGAGACCTAGCAGGATAAGGCCTGACCACCATGTGACGCCGTGTCCTAACGATAATAATCCGATAGTCAGAACCATAAAGATGAGACGGCCGAGACCCGCGGGATTGGCGCGGCGATGGGCCTTGCGTGCATGTTCGGGCTTTTTGTATTCAGGTTCCGGACGGCTGTAAACCAAGGGTCTAACCTCCTATGATATGGGGGTGCTAAGGAGCGCAAACGGAGACACCCGGACCGAGGTCCGGGTGTCTTGGTGAGCCGGCGAGAGAGTGACGGGGATGCTCCGCCCTGCGAGGGGGCGACACTTTTCCCGAACTCTCCTCATCGAAATCCCTCCGCTGTCGGGCTGGCTAGCTGTTTGGCAACACTTGCACAGCACCGTCATATGCTTGTGCGAAATACGAGCTTGTGAGACTTTGCACCACGACGCCTTGCCCGGGGGTGGCAGCGGAGATAAATTCACCGTTCCCGAGGTAAATGCCAACATGGTTGGCGAAGACGCCTTCAGTGGTGAAAAACACCAAATCTCCGGGTTGCAGGGCGTCTTCACTCACATGAGTGCCGACATTCCATTGGCCAAACGAGGTGCGCGGTAACGAAATGCCGAATTGGCCGTACACCCATTGAACAAATCCCGAGCAGTCAAACCCGGTGGCCGGACTGTTGCCGCCAAACACATAAGCGGCCCCCTGATACTTCATGGCGAGTCCGACGATGCCGGCAGCCGTGGGCGAGATACTGCCCCGGTTGACTTGATTGCTGCCCGGCGCGGTGCTGGTCGGCGGTGCTTGATGCAACGCTGCGTCCAGGGCGCGCCACGTCAGAATGCCTACCAGACCCGTGGCGGGAATGCCGTTGGATTGCTGGAAATCGAGAACTGCGGTCAGTGTCATCGGACCAAAGTGCCCGTCCGATCCGCCGGTCGAATAGCCCAAGGCTTCGAGGCCCTTTTGCAGTTCGATGACGGCTGGTCCGCTGTTCCCTTCACGCAGGAGGCCCACGCGAGCGGCTTCCATGGTGGGGCTGGCACTGTTGCTGGCGGCTTGCAGGGCTCGCATGGTCTCGGACCCTACGATGCCGTCGACAGCCAGGTGATGGGATGCTTGGAAGTTGCGCACATCGGCATAGGTCACGGGTCCGAAGTCGCCGTCTGCCGCCAAATGATAGCCATGCTCGATTAGCAGGTTCTGCAAGCGGACGACGGCTGGGCCGTGGCTGCCGAGGCGCAACAACGGATCCTCAGTGAAGTTTGGGGACGCGCTGTTCGTGCCAGATGCCGGGGTGCCCACGGTCGCGCTCAATTTTGCCCACGTCAACTTGCCGACGATGCCATCTTGGGCGAGTCCGTAATGACCCTGGAACGACTTCACTGCCAATAACAATTTCGATCCAAAAACCCCGTCGACAGCGCCATGGTAATACCCGAGGGTCCGGAGCGACGCCTCCGCGTGCTGCACTGCGCGGCCTCGGTCTCCTTCGCGAATGATTGGGTGCTGAATCGATTGAGCTTGAACTGCTTGGGATAAAGCCGGAACCGCAAGCACAGCCAGACCTGCTAAAACAGGCGACACGTTACGGTTGAATTTTGACAAAAAAACAACGCCCTTCCTTCTGGTGACTGCCTCCGAGGTTAGTAGCGGGATAAACCCGTGGTTCGGGGGAGAAGGAGCCCCCTACTGCCGCCAAATGGCGCCAGATTCACCACCTAAAGTCGTGCTCTAGGATCCCCCGTACCCTGATTCCATCAGGGATTCGGCGACTCATTATATGAGTCAGTCTAACGGGGGAGAACTTGGCTGGTCAAGAAATTAGGGGAGAATATTGACGAATCAGCGGACAAGGGATCGTTCTTTGACAAATTTAGGAAGTTGTAAATTGGAACCAAAAGCAGGGAGGATTTTTGGGCAAGAGTGGTATAATACATGGGAAACTTTTTGAGGACGGGGTGACCCATGAGGGCAACGGATGCGGCCTACGCTGTGCTGAAAACCCAAGGCCAGCCGATGGATGTGCAGGACCTGTTGGATGAGACGCTGACGCGACTCGGATTGGATCGGGAACCCAAGGTGGCGGCGAGGATTTACACCGACATCAACTTGGACTCCCGCTTTCAACATCGAGGCGGATCGTCGTGGGGGCTCAAGGAGTGGCAGCCCCGAACGACGGGGCGCACCACCTCCAGCCGCGACAGAAGCGGATATGAGGATGACGACGGAGATGACTTAGAGGAGGACGACGGCTAACCACCGTTCGGACTCCTTCTCCATTTTTCCCGGAACCCCAGGACCTATTTATCTGACATCATTATGGGAGGACCAGAATGGCGAAGTATGTTTTCATTACCGGCGGCGTGGTCTCATCGCTGGGAAAAGGCATCACCGCGGCCTCGCTTGGACGGATTCTTAAAACGCGCGGACTCCGAGTCACGGCTTTGAAGCTTGACCCTTACATTAACGTCGATCCCGGCACGATGTCCCCCTTGCAGCACGGGGAAGTCTTCGTGACCCAAGACGGGGCTGAGACGGACTTGGATTTGGGGCATTACGAACGATTTATGGACATCAATCTGTCCCAAGCCAACAACGTGACCACGGGCCGCATCTATTGGTCCACCATTACCAAGGAACGCCGCGGGGATTTTTTGGGCGGTACCGTGCAAGTTATCCCTCACATTACTAACGCCATTAAAGAACGTATCCATCGGGTCTCGGAAGCCAGCGGCGCTGATGTCGTGATTGTGGAAATCGGCGGTACCGTGGGTGACATTGAGAGTTTGCCTTTTTTGGAAGCGATTCGGCAGATGCGGTCGGACATCGGTCGTGAGTCGGTCATGTATGTCCACGTCACGCTGGTGCCGTTTTTGAGTGCGGCCGGCGAAGCCAAAACCAAGCCTACGCAGCACTCGGTGAAGGAACTGCGTTCCATCGGTATTCAACCGGATGTTATTGTCTGCCGCACCCAGCGGGCCTTGTCGCGCGAAATGCGAGACAAAATTGCTTTGATGTGCGATGTGGATCGGCGGGCTGTGGTGCAAAACGTGGACGCCGACTCGATTTATCAGTTGCCTTTAATGCTGGCCGACGAAGGACTAGACGACATTGTGGTCAGCCGTCTGGGCCTGAACGCCGGGCCGAAAGAGTTGGGCGAGTGGCGCAGCATGGTAGAACATGCGGCCCATGTAGAAGGGGACGTGGAGATTGCCATTGTGGGCAAGTACGTCGACTTGCATGATGCCTATTTAAGCGTGGCGGAGGCGTTGACGCATGGCGGCATCGCCAACCGCGTGCGCGTCTCGCTGCGATGGGTCGACTCGGAAGATATCGAAAAGGACGGGGCAGAAGCCCATCTCCGCGGCGTGGACGGAGTACTGGTTCCGGGCGGATTCGGGTATCGCGGCGTGGAAGGGAAAATCCAAGCGATTGAATTCGCGCGGGTGTCGCGCATTCCGCTCTTCGGCATTTGCATGGGCATGCAGGCAGCCGTAATCGAACTAGCCCGGCATCGAGCGGGGCTGGTAGGGGCCAACTCCACAGAGTTTTTGGCCGACACCCCCTATCCCGTCATTGATCTGATGCCGGAGCAGCAAACCATCGAGGACATGGGCGGTACCATGCGTTTGGGCAGTTATCCGTGTGCCCTAACGTTAGGGACCAAGACCCAGGAAATCTACGGTGAAACGCTCATTTTTGAGCGCCATCGTCACCGCTTCGAGTTTAATAACGCGTATCGTGAGGCATTGCAAGGCGCCGGACTCGTGCTGTCGGGATTATCCCCGGATCATCGGCTGGTCGAAATTGTGGAGTTGGTAGACCACCCCTGGTTTATCGGCACCCAATTTCACCCGGAGTTCCAATCCCGTCCCAACCGGCCCCACCCGCTGTTCCAGAGTTTCATTAAGGCCAGCGTGGAGACGCGGGAGCGGGCCTCCGAATCGGTCTTGTATTCGGACGGCAAGTAACAGAAAGGACGGAGGACAAGCCTCCGTCCTTTCCTCACGGCGTATAACTTCGGCATAGCGCACCCCGGGCCATGGCATCGGGGTGCGCTTGCGCATATTCGGCATAGGCGTCAAATTCATCCGCATAGCCGGCTAGTAAAGGGGCTGGAGACAGGTTCGCGGTCGGCTCCAAGATATCGGGAACAAGTCCTACTGAACCGGGACCGACCGTGATTTCCGAGAGGGCACACCGTTCGTGGTCGTTGTATCGGCACTCGGTCACATCACATAAGATCCACGTCATTGGCCGCACCTCCCGCAGTTAGTGTCCCCAGGGCAAGAAGGTTTTTGACAAGGATTTTTATGGGGGAATATACTGAAGTCAGCAGAGAGGAGGCTTTTCATGGGACTCATGGCGCGCGTTTCCACGATCTTCAAATCGAAAGTGAACACGGTTCTGGATAAAGCTGAAGATCCGCGCGAAACCTTGGAATACTCGTACCAAAAGCAGGTCGAACAACTGCAAAACATCCGCCGCGGTGTAGCGGAAGTGGTGACGTCCAAAAAGCGTTTGGAATTGCAGATGGCGCGTTTGCAGCAGTCAGCCGATCAGCAGGACGCCAATGCGCGGGATGCGGTACGGGCAAACCGGGATGACTTGGCGCAGGAGGCGTTGACCCGTAAGCAAGGCTTTACCAGCCAGATTGCTGCCCTTCAAACACAAATTGAGGATTTGGCCCGTGAAGAAGCCCGGCTGACCGACTTGCAGCAAAAGCTGCAGGCCAAGGTCGAGTCGTTTCGGACCCAGAAGGAAGTCATCAAGGCCCAGTACTCAGCGGCGCAGGCTCAGGTTAAGATTGGTGAAGCGTTCACCGGGCTTGGCGAGGATATGGCCGATGTCAACATGGCCTTGCAGCGTGCCCAGGATAAGACCGAAAGTATGAAAGCGCGAGCGGCTGCCATCGATTCCCTCGCGGAAAATCCCGCCTTTGCTACGGACGCGTTGCCCAGCAGCGGAGATTCTATTCGGGACGAGCTCAATAAACTGCAGGCTTCGTCTGGTGTTTCGGACGAACTAGCCAAGCTCAAGGCTGAATTGGGCCAAGGAGACAAAGCATGATTGTGCGGATTCTCTCGGAGGGTCAATACCGTGTCGATGGGGACACGCTGGAGCAGATCAAGAAGCTCGACGACCAGCTAATGGAGGCGCTGACCGCCAACCAAGCGGATCACTTTCGCGAGCTGTTAACCCGTGTTGCGGAATTGGTGCGGCGTGGCACAGCGCTTGATCCGGAGCATCTGGTGGAGTCCGATCTGATTCTTCCGGCGTCGGATACCACGCTGGAGGAGGCCAAACGGCTGTTCGCAGACCCCGCTTAAGCGTTCTTTACAAGGGAGGATCCCAGAGCGGGTACCATCGCTCGGGGTCCTTTTCCATTGGCAGGGCATCGGTCAAGGTTTGGCGGATACGGAATTCCCGGCTCGATTCGCGTCGGGAAGGCCCGGTCGGTACGAACGGATAAAAGGCCGCGCGGCGATAGTTATAAACGAGATACCAGGAACCGAAGCGGAACATGGCCGCCAGGAGACTGTCCCCAAAGCCGCCCTGTTTAATCAGGTCGGCCGTCATGTGTAGACCATTGATGGCATCTTCCAGTTCAGGACCGTCAAAGAGAATCCAGTGGAATCCCATCTTGTCGTGTTCGATGCGCACTTTGGCGGTGAAGTCCGAACCGCCCACGGCCAACAGATCCTGAATATCGCGACTGACGGCATCGTAGGCTGAGTTGTCGACGGAACGCAAGACGATGGCGGCGCGCCCGCCATAGGTGCTGTCCAGTTTAACCTCGATGTCCAAGGCTGCCGTGGACAGCGCAAACAATGCATCCGTTTTGCCCGCCGGCATCCGCGTGCGGCCAAACAACGAATCGAAGAAGCCCATTGGGTCGTCTACCTCTTTTCCATTTGCTGCTGGATTCGTTCCAATTGGTTAATCCGGTGTTCAATCGTAGGGTGCGTGGCGAATACTTCCATCACACTATCCTTGCGCATCGCCGGGAAGATGAAAAAGGCGTTCATGGACTCGGCTTGACGTAGATCACGCGAGGGCGTGGTGCGGACTCCAGACTGGATTTTTTGGAGCGCGCTGGCCAGATAGCCGGGGTGCCCGGTGAGAATGGCCGATCCCCGGTCGGCGGCGTATTCGCGATAACGGGACAACGTGCGAATGAGAATGAAGCTAATCGCCCACACCACAATCGAGGCCAGCCACACAATTATCATGTCCTCGCCTTCGTTGCTCCGGCCACGCCGGTCGCCCCCCATGGAAAACCCCACGAAAAAGAACTGCTGCACGATGAAGGACGCGATCATAGCGAAGAAGCTGGCGAGACTAATCACCGTCACATCGCGATTTTTGATATGGGTCAGTTCGTGTGCCAAAACGGCCTCAAGTTCATGGGCATCCAACCGGTCAACCAGCCCTCGCGTGACGGCAATAACGGCTGATTTGGGATTCTTCCCGATGGCGAATGCGTTTGGCATGCGCGTGTTGATCCACGCGAGCTTGGGAGTGGGCAAGTCGGCCAATTGCGCCAGGCGGCTAATCATTTGATGAAGATCCGGCGCTTGTTCAGGCCGCATGATGCGAGCGCCGCTGGCCAAAAGCACAAGTTGGTCTGAAAAAATGAGTTGAGACAACAACACCAGGCCGACGATGACGATTAGTGTCGGCAGAGGAACGCCTGCGGCCATCAATACGACGATAAAGGCAGCATACAGCGCCGCCAACAGGAACATGGTCAATCCCATCCGAAACGACAAGCCGAAATCCCTGCCGTACCATGGCTTCCTCGATTTTGCCATTGTCGTTAGTCTCCCTTCTGGTTTATAGTCTACGTTGTTGGCCAATATCACTCAAGCATGTTTCCGATGGACCCCTTCCGGAAAATGCTAAAGGACAGCTCTTGATTCGGTCGCATGGAGTCGATATAATAGAGCGTGCTTGTTGGGGGATGATGTAGCGGTAGCATAGGTGACTCTGGATCATCTCGCCCAGGTTCGAATCCTGGT
>JAJZBJ010000093.1 GCA_021798975.1 Bacillota bacterium
CTGCACCAGGGAACGACATCATCCTGAACAGAGGACGATTCGGGCTCAGACCCTGCAACCCATTGGTAGGCTTCGTGAGGTCGTTCATCACGTGTCGACGGTCGCAGAGGTCCCGGGATTAACAAAAAACTATGAGAACAAGAGGATTCACACAAAAAGCTAAGGTAGGTGGGGTCTATTGGACGGTTACCTATATACCACACCAATGGGAAGAAGTGGCAGGTCGGGCATTAGTAGTCCACGACAAGCCTTCGCATTCACTGCGTGTGGGGGTGCCTTCGACCGGTTTTTATCGCATCCCAGGGTTTATTGCGACGTCCCGGTTGCTTTTGCCAATGCCGTAAACAGCCGTTGTCGGGTAATGGGGGCATGGTTAATCCGAAGTCGAAAGGGTCGCAGGGCATCTTCCACTGCCGATAGCACGACGGCCTGAACGGGAATGATGCCGGCTTCTCCCAAGCCCTTGAACCCCGCAGGATTGCCTGGTGCGGGGAAGTTTTGGTGGATTACGGTGATGTCCGGGGCGTCGCAAGCGCCCGGCAGTACGTAATCCATGTAGGAGGTTGTCAAAAGCTGACCTGCCTCGTCGTACATTAATTCTTCCAACAGCGCGCTCCCCAATCCCTGAACGAGACCTCCCACCACCTGTCCGTCGGCGAGGAGCGGATTAATAATGAGGCCCCCGTCGTGGACCACCACGTAGTCGAGAATACGGATGTCGGCGGTGCGGGGATCCACCTGCACTGTCATGGCGTGGCAGCCGAATCCATACGATGCGCTGCGCGTCTGGTAATAGTCTTCATCGACCACTGGAGCTACTCCCGCTTCGCGCGCATAGTGGGCCAGATCCGCAAGCGAAATCGCCATGCTTGGCACGCCTTGGACGGAGAATCGGCCGTGCTCCCAGACGACGTCGTCCGCATGCGCTTCCAGACGAGCGGCCGCTAGGGTCTTCAGTTGCACCAGAAAGCGCGGAGCGACGAGCTCCACCGCGTTGCCCGCCATCAGCATTGTCCGACTGCCAAATGTTCCGAGTCCGCGAGTCAGGGCCGTGGTGTCACCTTCTCGCACGACGACATCTTCAAAAGCCACCGATAAGCGGTCGCTGAGCAGCTGTGTCAAGGCGGTTCGATGACCTTGACCATGTGAGACCGCGCCGGTGGCGAGTTCGACCCGGCCATCGTCAAGCAGGGTGAGCCGTGCCCCTTCGAATCCGCCCCCACCGGCGATTTCCACGTAACTGGCGATGCCCAGTCCAAGGTATCGTTTTTCTGCCCAGGCCTGTTCCTGTTCCGCGCGGAATTGTCGGTATCGGACGTGGTCCAGCAACGTTTCGAAGGCTTTTTGGTAGTCGCCCGAATCATAATTCGGATGGGAGGAATCGTGACTGACACGGTAGAGGTTCTTCCGGCGTATGTCGGCCCGATCCATGCCCAGCGCATCCGCCGCTCGATCGAGCAGTCGTTCGATGACGAAGTGCCCCTGCGGTCGTCCCGCCCCGCGATAGGGCGCCTGCGGCACTTTGGAGGTTAACATCATGTGTCCGGTAATCGCCGTATGGGGGATAACGTAGGGGCCCACGAGGTTTTCGACCGTATGATGAAAAGGAATTCCGCCACGATTCGGGTATGCCCCGTTGTCTTGGTAAAAAACGTCGGTCAGCGCTACGATGTGACCGGAGCGTGTTACCCCTAATTTTGCGTGATGAACTTGTTCTCGTTCGTGCGTGGTGGCGAGGAATTCTTCAAATCGGTCACCACTCCATTTAATGGGCCGCTGCATGTGGTACGCGAGCCAAGAAACCAGGAATTCTTCCGGATAGGCCCCGTTTTTTGCGCCGAATCCACCGCCCACATCGGGAGAAACGACATGGACCCGCGCGGCTTCGAGATGGAGAAAGGTGGCAATACGCTGCCGCGCGCCATACACCGACTGCGTGGCACAATAGACCAGGAGCCCATCGGTTTCCGCCAGGTAACGGGCGAACACGGCGCGGGGCTCCATGGGTTGAGCGCTGACGCGGCCCATGGATAAGACCACATCAACTACGATGGCGGCCTTGGATAATGCTGCACTGCCACGCCCCGTTTCGTGTTGCACCGTGTCGGCGATATTGGAGCCCAAACTCGGATGCAGCAGCGTGTCAGCGGCCCACGCTTGCTTGACATCAACGACCGCCGGCAGGGCTTGATACGCGACCTGCACCAGTTCGACCGCATCTTCGGCAATGTAGCGATTATCCGCGGCGACGACCGCGATCGGTTCACCCACGTAACGCACCCGGTCGGTGGCGAGCGGTGATTGGCCTGGGGTCCCATCTCCCGGCATGGGCCGGCCCAATTCCGGAACGCTCCGAGCTGTGAGGACCGCACGAACGCCCGGTAGACGTTCGGCGGCAGCGGTATCAATGGAACGAATCCGCGCGTGGGCATGGGTGGAACGGACGATGGCGACGACCCACTGGTTCGGATCGCGGATGTCCGTTACGTATTGGCCAAGTCCCTGGACGAGAGGGCGGTCCTCTACACGCGGCAACGGCTGGCCGACGAGGTTCGCAGGACTCATATCCGCCATATTCATCCTCCCAATCGGTTAAGATAGTTTAATTACCGGCAGAGCCAAACGAGGACTGCACACCGCCTGAACCTCATGAGCGCGATCCGCCTTGACCCCTGTCACCCCCGCCGCTCACCGTTCAATTTTGGAAAACACCCGAGAGGCTGTTTGTCCGAGGAGATCGCCCGCTTGGTCACCAAAGACCGTCTTGGCGAGCCCCAGCACATCCATCGGTTCCATATCGAACGGATAGTCGCTCCCAAGGACAATGCGGTCGGAACCCACCCGGTCAACGAGCACCGATAATATTTTCGGATCATACACGATGTGGTCGTACGTGAAACGATTGAGATATTCTGAGGGTCGTCGTTGGGGCTCCTTTGTCTCCGGGCGAACCTGATATCCGTGATCCAGACGCCCGACAGCGTAGGGTAAATATCCTCCGCCATGCAACAAGACAATCTGCAACTGGGAGAATCGGTCCAGGACCCCGCCAAAGATGAGTCGGCTGGCCGCCACGGTGGTGTCAAACGGATTCCCCAGCAAGTTGCCGAGGTAATAGGCTTCCAATGGGACCATCATCGCCCGACTCAACGGATGCAATACGACCGGCACATCGAGTTCCTCGGCCGCTGCCCAGAACGGGTCGAACCGCCGATCGTCCAGCGATCGACCGCCTACATGGGTTCCGATGAGCGCCCCCACCGCGCCCAACTGGGCCACGGCAAACGTGAGCTCGCGGGCCGCCCCGTCGCCGAAGGGCAACGGCACGCTCGCCAAAAACCGAAAGCGGTCAGGGTGTTGATCCGCCGCCTCGGCCAACCCGCGGTTGACCGCGCGGTGAAAATTGAGCGCGGTCGATTCTGGCAAATCGGGCCCTAACAGATCTACCCACGTCGACAAGAGCTCCAGATCCACCCCCACCTGATCCATATGCTGGAGGCGTCTGGTCACGTCATCCATGCCATTCGGCGTCGAGCGCGTCGTGAAGTCGGGGAAGGCGAAGCATCGTGCCCCCTCCTGATAGGTGAGATGCGGCCGCCACGTTCCAGCTTGAACCGCTTGAATGACCGATGGTGCCACATAGTGCGCATGGCAGTCGATGACCATATGGATCAGCCTCCTTGGCATTCCCTAGACAAAGGTCCCCTCTTCAGCATGTTTCACCCGAATCATGCGATCGGCAAACCGGATGAAGTCATCCAAGATTTGCGTTTCTATATCGTTGCGCATGCGCCGCACCCCGTCGCGCTGCATGCGCAACGCCAGGCCCAGTGTGCCGGCCTGTTCTTCCGGCACGCGGCCCAACTGGGCGGATAGGCTTTCCTCGTAGGCATCCAACGCCTCTAACAGGGCATCGAACGCCTGCTGAATTGCGCCCACCCGCTGGGTGCAGGCATCATATCGTGGTGTCATAGCTCGACTCCTTCCTCGGGCCGCATGCGCCGCCATCGGAACGGCAGTTCCCAAATGGTGCCGGGTTCGTCCACCGTCTCGAGCAGCGACAGGACCGCGCGCAAGATGGTGCGATGCTGCCACGCTTGCCCCGGCTCGCCCAAAGGGGCGCCGGTCGGAAAGCGGACATACGCCGCGCGCGGAACCCCCACGCCCCACGTGATTTCCGGCCTCACGGTCAGCGCCACCGTGGCAATGCCGGCGCGTTCCACGATGTTTTGCACCAGTCCCACGGACTTGTGACACATGGGTCATCCTGGAACTAAGACCGCAACGTCGACCCCGTCATCGACCAGACGCGCGGCGAGTTCCGGCCCGGTTTCGTCGATGAGCCGCTGACCATTGGGGACAAATCCCATGAGGCCGTAGTGCACGGACGCTAACTCGCCAATCATTCCCTCATTATGCAATACTTGGGCCGTCCGCAGCGGAAAGATGCAATCGATATCACGCTGGGCCATGTCGGTATCGTAGTGCATATGGGAAACCGTTAAATCCGCCGGATCCACGTCAACGGGAATCGAGCGAATGCTCGGATCGCCTGCGGGATCCGCTAAGTCAAACGGCCGATCGGTCTTGCGATGGACGCCACCGGTGCTGAGCAGTGCGACCCGAGACGCTTTGAGAGGTTTCGCCATGCGGGTGAAGTGGATGGTGGGATTTTGATGCACCTGAAATTCGGCATGCATCTCGGTTACCAAGGCGAGCCACCGTTCCCATCGTTCCCGCAGGCCGTCATCCGCTAATCGTTGTCCAATCATGCGCTCCCTCCATTCAGGCTACTTTGCCATCGACAGCGTGCCCCCCAAGAACAGTTGGCCAATCGCGGGGTTTTGCAATACCTCCACGTTAGTGCCCGACAACCGGAGCGTGCCGCTTTCCATAACGATTCCATGCGTCGCAATTTGCAGCCCTGACTTGGTGTTTTGTTCCACCATCAGCACTGTACAGCCCTCGCGATGCACCTCCGCCACGGTCTCGAAAACCTGCCGAAACGTCTGCGGGTCGAGGCCCATGGACGGTTCATCCAAGAGGATTAGTTTCGGCTCCAACATGAAGCACCGGGCGAACTCGACCAACTTTTGCTGACCACCGGACAATGATCCGGCCAGTTCTCGCGCCCGATCCTTGATGAACGGGAATCGCTCCACCACCGCCTCAACGCGGGCGTCCACCAGCTTCCGATCTTTCAGAATAAATCCTCCAAGACGGATATTCTCCAGCACCGACAATTGCGGGAATAGGCTCCGTTCTTGAGGAACCTGGAGAATGCCCATTTCCAAGATGCGCCGTGGAGTCGCTCCGTTCAGCGGTGTGTTGCCGAACAACACGGTTCCCTTGCGCGGCTTCAACAGGCCGCTCACCGTGCGCAACACGGTAGACTTCCCCGCCCCATTAGGGCCAACGATACACGTGAGGCTGCCTTCCTCAACGGTCAAGCTTAACCCTTTTAAAATGTCGCTGCCGCCATAGCCCACACAGACATTTTGAAATGTCAGCACGATTATCAGTCCCCCAAGTACGCGTCTAAAACCGCGGGATTCGATTGAATCGCGTCTGGGCTTCCATCCGCGATTACTTGGCCTTGATGCATCACCACCACGTGATGACAGAGACTCATGACAAAACCCATGTTGTGCTCAACCACCAAAAACGTCACCCCACGGCCGTTCGTCTCTGTGATCAAATGGGCCATGGTCTCGATCATCGAGGGGTTGACGCCGCCGGCGGGTTCATCCAGCAACACCAAATCGGGTTCGGCCGCCAACACTATGGCGAATTCGAGCAACTTGCGCTGACCATACGACAGTGCGCCCGCCATCGTCTGGCGATGCTGTGCCAATCCCACAAATGCGAGCCACTCCTCAGCCCATTCCGTGGATCGATGACGGCTTGGTTCATGAGATGTCCCCTGGCGCGTGGGGACTTTTAAATTCTCGACCAGGCTGAGGCGCCCGAATATCCGGGGGGCTTGGAAAGTCCGACCCAGCCCACGCTCGAAAATCGTTCGTGGGGATTGCCCTTGTATCGTCGCATCGTGGTACTTCACCAAACCGCTTTCTGGATGCGTGTACCCCGTGATCACATTGAACATCGTGGTCTTGCCGGATCCATTAGGACCAATCAACCCCGTCACCGATCCCTGGTCGACATCAAATGTGCACCCCCGCAAGGCTTGAATCCCACCGAAGGATTTGGCAATGCGCTCCACATGCAAAAGCGGCATTATTGGCCCCCCCCTTCGGATGACAATACGGAGGTCTCTGCCGCCGGTGCCTGTGGAACCCGTTGGCGTGACTGCCGCGATGCCACAAAATCCCGCAGCGTTGGCCAGAGTCCCCGCGGGATCAGGAGAATGACCACCAGAAAGAGGCCCCCATAGGTCACCAGGTTCAGACCTGACTGAAAGGCTACCGTGAAGTATTGTTGGCTCGGCTCGACAAGGAGGGCGCCAATGATGGGGCCCGCGATGGTGCCTACGCCACCGGTAAACGACATCAACGCCATGGCTAGATCGTCCAGTGGGTTCATGGCAAAGGGCGGATACACATAGGTGATATAGTACGCATACAACGCACCTGCCATGGCAATAAAGAGCGCGGCGATCACGAATGCACTGAGTTTGAGACGTCCGGTCTTAATCCCCAGACCCAACGCGCGATCCTCGTCATCCCGAATCGCCAGCAGATGCAACCCTAGGCGCGATGACCGGATCCACGCGGCCACCGCAATCACGATTAAGGCCAGCGCGAGCGCCACGTAGAAGAACGGGATATTGAAAAACGATCCGGTCCACGACGGAATGGGCGAGCCGAGACCCGCCGAGCCATTGGTCAATCCGGTCAAATTGTAGGCCAAGAGCTGAAAAATGAAGAGATACGCGATGGTAATGACCACGAAGGTGTGCTTGCGGGTGCGGAGGGCCACCCACCCGAACGGGATTGCAATGAGGGCGGCCACCACACCGGCCACCGGCAGCATGGCAAACGTAATCCATCCGCCCGGCACGTGCCACACATGGCATAAAATCGTGAAGGCGTACGCCCCAACCCCAAAAAATGACGCATGGCCCAGCGACACGTAACCGGTAAACCCGCCGAGAATGTTCCACGCACTCGCCATCGCCACATACATGAGGGTGAAAATCGCGACACTATCGATGGCTGCGTTGGAAACCACGAGTGGAAACACGGCGGCGACGATGACGGCGGCCACCATCATGGCCGCTTGCACACGCTTTCGCTTCATTGTTGACGTGCCTCCTTTGCCCGAAACAATCCCTGAGGCCGAATCACCAATGTGGCGGCCAGGATAATGAAGAATACCAACGTGGACCAACTGGGAGACCATACGGCGGCGACGACATCTTCCACCACCAGCATTCCGAGCGCTGCAATCAAGGCGCCACCCACGTTGCCCATGCCGCCCAGGACGATGATGACCAGCACACGAGAGATGAGGTCGTATTGGCTGTTCCCGTTAAACGACGAGATTGCGCCATACCCCATGCCGCCCGCAGCGGCCAGCGCAGCCCCGATGCCGTACGTAATACTGGACATCCGGTTGACATCAATCCCAATGAGTTGAGCGGCATTACGGTTCTGCACCGTGGCCCGCAAGGCCCGCCCAAACGCCGTGCGATACAACAGGACATACAGCGCGGCCAAAATGACGAGACTCATGAGGAAGCAATAGAGGTAGATGTACGGGACCCGCATGCCGCCGAAGGGAAAGGACGCATTAATCGCGCCGGATTGCAAATGCACATAGCCGCTGGAAAAGATCATCGTGAGAAGGCCTTCAATCACCAAAGCGACTCCGAATGTGACTAAAATCGACATCATGACGCGGTCGACTTTCATCCGGCGAATAAACACCCGATCGATGATATACCCGACACAAAACATAAAGGGCATGGTCAGAATCAATCCGATGAAGATATTCATGTGCAAATACCGTTGCAACACGTAGCTCAAATAAGCCCCGGCAATAATGAGACTGCCCTGCGCTACGTTGATAATTTCCAACACGCCAAAGACCAGCGTTAGACCGGAGGCCATCAGCGCGTAAACGCCCCCTGTCAGAATCCCTGTGACGATGCCTGTCTCCCACAAACCCACATTCATTCACCTGCCTTGTATCATCTCTGAGAGGGTAGAGCAGCAGATGCTGCTGCTCTACGGCCAATTGGGCTTCGGAAACAAGGGCTTTGCCTCGGCATAGGTCTTGGGATAGACCGGTTCTAACTTGGATCCCACCCATTGCAGGACAAAGCTCTGTCCATTCGGCGCGCCGATGGAATTGAATTTCATGGGCCCCTGGATGGTCTTGAATTGGTAGGTATGCAACGCTTTAATCAGCTTCGCGTTGTTAATCGAGTGCATATGATCCGCGGCCTCTTGGAAGACCTGGCCGACCGAATAGGCTTCGGCAGCCGTCGTCGGAATCTCAGAGGCCGTACCCCCATACTTCTTCAGGTATTGCGAGACGAACTGCTGATTTTGGTAGGTGCTCGCGCCATACCACCAGCCCGCGGGAACCATCAACCCGTTGGCGAAACGCGTGCCCCCAATGCCATTCAGAAACTGAGTTCCCGATTGCGGGCCCGATGTGAACACCAAGGCTTTCGGATTATAGTGCTGCTGGACAAAGGCTTGCACGAAGGCGGTTGCACTCGGCACGTGCGTTCCCAGCAGCACGGCTTGCGCTTTTGAGTGGATAATGCCCAGCGCAATCGGTAAGTAGTCCGTGGTCTCGGCCGGGTAGATTTTACTGTAGACCGTTTTGATTCCATGAGCCTGCAGAATGCTTTCTACCTTTTGAATTTCCGGCTCATTGAACGGGCCTTGATCTGCCGCATACGCGGCGGTCTTAGGCCGTTCGGACTTGGGGAGCGAGGCCAGCCACTCAGCGGCGCTTACCATCGTGTTCACGACCGTCGTCGGTTGCACAAACACAAAGTCGGGGCTTTTTTCCGCGAATACCGCCGGGCCCCCGCCCGCCGGCGCTTCGAACGCGTACCCATAACGGTCGGTAATCGTCAGCGCCGGGATGGTCAGCAATGATGAAAAGGGACCAAAAACGATATTCACTTTGTCTCGGGTGATTAAGTCCTGATAATTCGTGGCGACCTGGGTGGTGCTGCTGTTGTCATTCAGATACTTAAATTGCACTTTGCGGCCCAAAATCCCACCATGACTGTTGACGTCTGCGGCCCATAAATTGTACCCCTGTTCCAAGGCCTTGCCCTCGGCCGAAAAGTCTCCCGTTAAGGACACCGATACGCCAATCGTAATGGGGGCGTGCGAGGCTGCCGATGTGGTCGTCGTGCTGCCGCATGCACTGAGTCCCGCAGCAATCAGTGCCGCTGTCCCGCCTCCCGCCAAGAGCCGCAATTTCCGACTTGTCTTTCTCATCGCTTTTGCTCTCCTCCTCGTCCTGGTCGTGTCACATCAGCATCTGTTTCATCCAATCCGCCTGTCTGGGGCGAATCGCGTAGGGCATGTTATTGCAGAGATGGTTTCCTTCTGGGATAATCCACAGCTCCGCATGCTCCCCGGCTTCCTCAGCGATGCGTTGTGCGACGTCAACAGGGAACAAGCGGTCGCGACCGCCGTGAATAATCAGCAACGGACGCGAAACTTCAGACAAAAGTCCTTCTAAGGTAAATTGCAAAAGGTAAGTGCGGGCGGCGCTTGGATCCGTGTGTCCACTGCGTACGGTAAAGGCTTGTCGCGTCAATTCCGGCACCGCATCAAAATCGTCGGCCAAACAATAGGCGCCCCCCGACTCAATGGTGGCGTGAATACGCGGTTCGCGGGCCGCAGCCCGTGCCGCATAGTAACCGCCCACGCTGACCCCCATCACGCCAATCCGGGATCCGTTCAAGTCCGGCCGTTGTTGGATAAAATCCACCACCCGAGACACGATGACCTCATAGTCCGGGCGCATGGGCACCACATCTTCCAATGCGCCCTGACCGGGACCGTCAATCGCGAGGACCGCCATGCCCCGGTCCAGAAAGTCGTCCCCGTATCGATGCAGTTCCTCTTTCACCGAATCCAATCCGGGAATGAGAATAACGACCGGCGGGCGCGCCCCGTGCGGCGGCTTTCGCAAGACGGCGGGCACGGTCACTGCCTCGTCGGCCGGAATGCGTACCAGCTCTACAGGGTCCGGCCATAGGGCGGATGCCTGCGCATAACTCGTGATCGTCCGCTGCGATGCCACCCGCCGCTCATGGGGATAATCCACAAACAGAAATTTGCCGAAATGAAACGCCATTGACGCTGTCACGTAATGCTGTGCGGCACTGCGGGCCCGCCCGTCTGCAAGCGCGGCCTCCGCCAAGGCAAGATGCTCCTCCCCGATGCCCGACCACACCCCGCACCACTGATCCCATCGGTCAATGCGGGCGGTCGCCCGGATGAAGTCGTTGTAGTCGATTCCATTGGCCACCATCCGCGGGGCCCAATGACGTACGGCGGATGCGACGCGGTCGTCAACCATACTTTTCACCCCATTCCGATAATTATTAATATAAATGGGCCTCTTCACATGCTTGGCATCCCGTTAGAGGGAAGCCGCCACCACTCGTCTCCCCCGTTCCATGGTGGTGCGGACCGCATTCACGATGTCATCCACCCCTGGCACAACATACCGCTCGAGTTCGGGGGCAAAGGGCGTCGGCGCAAACTTGGCACCCACGCGGGCGATTTCCACGTCCACATAGTCGAGGGCTTCTTCGTAAACCGTGGCGGCAATTTCAGCGCCGAGTCCCGCCTGCCGCACGGCCTTTTGGGCCACCACCATGGCGCCGGTTTTCTTGAACGACGCCAACACCGTCTTTTTGTCCCACGGCGACACGGTCCGCAAGTCCACGACCTCGGCGTGAACCCCGTCGCTCGTCTCCAGTTGGTCGGCTGCCCGGAGGGCTTCCGGCACCATCCCCGACCACGCCACAATCGTGATATCCTTACCCTCCCGCTTGATATCAGCCACGCCCAGCGGGATCGCCTCGTCCTGGTCGGGATCCGGCACCGGACCGCGGGCATTGTACAGGCTATTGGCTTCAAAAAACACGACGGGGTTGTCATCTCGGATGGATGCCTTCAACAAGGCCTTCCCTTCGGCCGGCGTCGCTGGCATGACTACCTTCAGACCCGGGACATGGGCGAACCACGCTTCCAGTTGCTGCGAGTGCTGCGCCGCTGCCGATCGGCCTGGGCCGCCTTGGCAGCGCACCACTAACGGCACGGATACCTGTCCCCCGGACATGTACCGAATCTTAGCGGCCTGGCTGACCAATTGATCCATCGCAATTTCGAGAAAGTCCATATACATGATCTCGACCACGGGGCGCGTCCCCGTAATGGCGGCGCCAACGCCCGCCCCGACAATGGCCGCCTCGGAAATCGGGGAATTGCGCACTCGGCGGGTGCCAAATTTCGTCGACAGCCCCAGGGTAATCTTGTACGATCCCCCCATCGGGTCCTGAATGTCCTCGCCGAGCATCCACATGAGCGGATCGCGTTCCATTTCTTCAAATAACGCCTCGCGCAAAGCCTCACGCATGGAAATTGTTCGCATCAAGGTCCCTCCCGCTAACCGTAAATGTCTTCCAATGCCGATTCCGGCGACGGCTTAGGCGCGGATTCTCCGTATTCGGCCGCCGCTTCCATTTCCTGCCGGACCTTCGCCACCAGCTGTTCCTCGCTGGCGTCATCGAGCACACCCTGATCCTTGAGCC
>JAJZBJ010000094.1 GCA_021798975.1 Bacillota bacterium
ACATGGACGGCGCTGTTGCCGTGGTCGAGCCAACTCCCGGAAGATCTTAAATCGCCAGCGCCCACTCGCCAGTAATATCTTTAATTCCCACCGAAAGGTGGGGATTATTTGACGCTCACTCGCCAACGGGATGCATTGGTGGGTCTAGAGAACTCCGAGTGCAATGAAGACGGGGGCAGCGCCCCCGTCTTTTCCGTCCCCGGCGCCAACTTCTGCTCCAGGACCGTGGATTTTAACCGCCTGACGCCTAACGGGAAGCCTTGGAGAGCATCTCAAAATCGTCGGAACTGAGTTCCAGGCCTGCGGCCGCCACATTCTCGTCCAGATGGTCCACGCTGGCCGTCCCGGGAATGGGTAAGATGACCGGGGCACGCTTTAACAGCCAGGCGAGAGCGAGTTGAGACGGCTGCGCCCCCAACCGCTTCGCCATCTGCTCCAGCGGGCCGCCCGCCTTGGCCAGTTTCCCGGTGGCCAGGGGGAACCATGGGATGAACGCCATGCCATGGTGCTCGCAATACGTGACGACCGCTTCCGCATCCCGTTGAGCCACGTTGTAGAGGTTTTGCACAGATACAATGTGGGCATATTGGCTGGCTTCCTCGATTTGTGCCACATCGACTTGACTCAGTCCAATGTGCCGTATTTTCCCTTCCTTCTGCAAAAGGCTCAGTTCGCCCACCTGGTCGGCCAGCGGAACCTTCGGATCGATACGATGCAGCTGCAATAAGTCGATCCGGTCGAGACCCAGGTGGCGAAGGTTCAGTTCGACCTGCTGGCGCAGGTATTCCGGCCGGCCAACGGGCCGCCAATCGTTGGGACCCGACCGTGTCAATCCGACTTTAGTGGCAATGACCAAATCCTTTGGATAGGGATGGAGGGCCTGTCGGATTAGCAGGTCGGCTACGAACGGGCCGTATGCGTCCGCGGTATCGATAAGATTCACACCGAGTTCCACGGCGCGTTGCAGAACCCGCACGGCCCCTTCCGGGTCGCGTGATTCACCCCAGACTCCAGGTCCTGGCAACTGCATCACACCGTAGCCCAGACGGTGGACCGGAAGATCCCCTCCGATCTTGAACGTGCCCGACTTTGACGCAGAAACCACTTGGTTGCTCATGTGTGTTGTATCTCCTCTCACTGCCGAAAACGTCTTTGACGTAACGCTTGTCCTACGGCATCGGAGTTAAAGTCCCGTGCCTGGTTGCAATCTATCCACCACACGGCAGTCCATGGGTTGGTCCCGTGCCAGCCGAACGCGACCAACGCGCCCGCAGCAATTTGGGCCGAAATCCCTGTGCACTGCTTCGCGCAACAAAGGGCTCGCCTTCTTCTGGTATATGGCGAACGCACTGACAGTTAGGGAAGGCCCCGGCAGGCATTCCCGTTTCGTCCATCGCGGCATCCATAGCAGGCCGCCTCCCCAGCGAATGGGGTTCAAATCAGCGCACCCGTGATCCGCATCCTCGCTGCGAGGACCTGTCTTGCATCGATATCTTTCGGACTCGGCTTGCACCATCATCGGGGTGTTCCGTGCTGACGGGACTGGGCCGCACGCAGAAGACCCACGAGAAGCGGGTGAGGCTGCTCCTCCGACATTTGCGGAACAAACAGGGTTGCCACGAAAAACGGATGGTCTGTCCTCTCTACGATGCGCACCTCTCCTTCGGCATCGAGCCCGGAGGCGATTAAGCCGTGGCTCAAAAGTATGTCCCGGTACGCGGGGTTGAGACTGTAATGGCATCGATACGGCTCAGGAGAGGTGTGCCGTCCGTACAATAACTCAGCCCGTGTCTCCGGGGCAATCGCCACGGTACCCGTTGTGCCAAAGATAGAACACGCCATCGGCACGACAACCATATCACCGGCCGGACTCACCTCGGCTGACGTGGCGTTGCGAATTCCCAACGCCCGGGCATGCTCTAACAGAGCATGTTGAAAGCCGCCTCACGTGCCAAGAAAGGGGATCTGCTGTAAACGGGCATATTGAATCGCCGCCAAGGCCCCCAGGAAATCCGCGTACGGGCTCCCGGGGCTGGCTACAATGGCGTCGCAACCGGCTAAAATGGTCGCGTCAGCGCCCAATTGGGCCGTACCGAACCATCGCGCCTGCAGGGCCTCCCCCAAGGCCTGCGCGGCCTCTTCGAGCGCCGCGGTTGTGGCCGGATGGGTCGGATTGCTCGCGTCGTAATCGCCGATAATTCCAATGCGCAACATCGTCTTATCCTTTCGGTCTGCGGCCCATGGATCTCCAGCGCCAAACCTCTGCGGTATCTCTCCTCCACGGCAGGGGATTGGTTCCATTTTACCAAAACCGCGCCGCCTCCCCCTCGACCATGCGTCCCCGGCGACGCCGGAGCGAAGCCTTTACCCGGATCGGGGAGCGCCCGTTTTTACGGACTTTGGCTGGCAGTTGCACCGCCTGCCCCTGCCTTAGCGCCCCTTCCCCAACCTCTAATAAACCCCGGGGCCATTGCTCCCGGCCAGGGTTACCCCTATCATGAGCAGGAGAAGGTAGGAGGCGGGAACATGACTCCGTATACGATTCGCGACGCGGAGAAGGCGGATATGGAGGCGGTCGCCCGTGTGCACATCGCGAGTTGGCGGACAACCTATGCCGGACTAATCGAGGCCTCGTGGTTCGAGCAGATGGAGCGCAACTTCGACGGCCGGGTCGATGCGCGCCGCCAACGCTTACCTCGGACCGATGTGCACACCTTCGTGATGGCGTCGCCCAGCGGCTTGGTGGTGGGACTTGCGGATGTCGGTCCTGTGGCCGGCCAAGACCCCAGGTTCGATGGCGAGCTTTATGCCATCTATTTGCTCAAAGGATGGCAGGGCTTAGGCGGCGGACGCGCCTTAGTGCAGGCCGGAGCGGCCTGGCTTGCGGACCACGGCTATCACGCCATGAAAGTCTGGGTGCTGCGGGACAACCCGTCACGCGCGTTCTACCAAAGACTGGGGGCGGAACGAGTGGAACAGCGTCCCATTACGATTGGCACCCAGACCCTTGCCGAGGAAGCGTACGGTTGGCGAAGCCTGGAGACGCTGATATGATGCGACCATTTCCACCATCCCTTCCTGCGGTGGACTCAACCGGGCAGCCAACCCGGCTGGACCCGCGGCGCGATGGTCAACGCCCCGGCCTCGGGGCACTGGTGGATCGTGTCAATCTCCGAGTCGCCAACCACGCCCGCGTGCACGATGTCGGCTTGCCGTTGTCCCAATTCAGGAAAGCCATCTGGTCGACCCTGTTCGCGGCGAGCCGGTAACGCTGCCTTGCCGTGGACGCCTACCCCTCGGACCTCGATATCCCCTTAACCGCCTGCCCCACGGCACCTCGCCTCCAGTTCTTCTTAGGACAAGGGTCTGCCACGTTTAGGATACGCCACCTCAACGGCACGCACGCCTCCACCACGCCAGGACGGCCATCCGGCAATTTTACGAGGTTCGAGACCCGGACTTACAGGACGAGCCGTCCGTGTACCAACGAGACGGCTTCCATAACCAGCCAAATGGCGATCGAGATGCCGCCCCATCGCTTCCTCTGCGTTTGATATAGGTATATACCGAGAGCCAGAAACCCGAAGAACAGTGCGAAGATCCCCCACACCCAGGGACTTTTTCCGTGACGCGATGCATCTGAGGCTACATACACCACCATAATGAGGGAAATGACGAGTCCCAGCCCGAACGACATCATCGGCGGTCTCCTTTCAGATGGTCCTTTATTCTGCAATATATTCATCTCGATCACGGTTAGCGTATCACACCGCTCTTCTGCCGTCTGACCGTGCTCCGGGTGGGTCAAACTGCCACAACGCCCCGTTTCCCCATCGAACCGTATGGTCTACCGGTCGCCGCTGTGGGCGGGTCTCCGGCTGTAGAGCCGTGGGCGTGCGCCCTCGCCTCAACCAACGCGCCGGAACGGATTAAGGCGCCTCCACAGCAACCACGCCCCCTGATTAGAATTGAATATAGACAGCGGGACGGCCCATGTAGCTCACGGACGATGAATTGGCGGGATGGGTCCGGCCGATGCGCTGCAACGGAACGACAGTCACCGTATAGGGCAGGGGATCGCCGGGGCCGGTGCCAGGCGCCCGTTCTCAAACCATAGAATCGGTGCTCCCTGCGGGACCACGCTGTCGATGCCGGTTTGCACGGAAAGCAGGTATTGGTCGGCGGGATGGGTTGCGCACCACCGTGTCAGGGCACGCGACCCCAGCAAATCCGCGAGTTCTCCCACCGCGGAACCCGCGCCGCGGGAAGTTAACGCCGAGAACTATCCGCGTCCCCGCGTGGGCATCTGTATCAGTTCCCACGACCCATTCTCCCGCAGAGCCTCCAATGACCATGAGGACTTCTGCAGGCTGCCCGTGGGCGAGAACGCGATCTGCCCCTCTGACACGTACGCCAGTCGGCCCTTTTCAAGACGCAGCGCGTCGGCAAACACCCGCCTTCAGGGCTCCTGTCCCACGCGCTCCACGAGCACGTCAAACACGGCATTGCGTGCACCTATGGGCCTCGGACGGGCTTGCGCCACCGCCACGGCCAATCCGCCCGCCACTACACTACTCACCGACCACAGCCACATTCGCCGGGTCATGCCAGCCCACCATCCTTAATCCCCGGGGGTCACCGTTGCCGCGCAACCTTTCTCCCATCCTATCCAAGACGTTGGGCTGCGGCCAGGAATGCCTGATCGGGATTCCGCACCCAGTGCCACCCTTCGATCCTTCAGCGAATCGCCACGGGGAGCCATGTCCGGCCGCCGTTCGCCGTCCGAACGAACGTGAGGGGGCCGCCGTATGGATTCGGATTCCTGGGCACGATAAATGCCCATCCCTGTCTGGCCGAGACAAATTGCGGCATGAACGAAAAATATCCCGTCGCTAAGCGTGTCCAGGCCGCACCGCCGTTGGTCGTTCCCCACAAGACTGAGGGACCTTTAGAGGCGGCCATCACCCAACCCGTGGTCGCGGTCAGCCAAGTCGTAGAGATCCCGTAACCGCGTGTCACCGGAGGCATGTGGATGGGGCTCCACGCCGCCCCCCCGTCCCTGGTCCGATAGAGCACCGAAGCAGGATATGTAAAGGCGGCGTAGCCGAGGGAGGGCGAAACAAAATCCAGCGGGGGATTGATGAAAAACTGCTGTCGACCCGGGCTGGTCGGCGGCGCCAGGTGAGGAGGATTAGGCACAGTCACCGTTCGCCAGGCAACGCCCCCGTCGGTGGTCCGAAAGAGCGGCGCATTGATGTCTGGTGGCCACGCGGCACCCTGATCCACCGCCAGGCCGTCTTGGACGGAGGGAAAGACGATGTTGCTGATTCCTGATGACCGGGACTCCCACAAGGGAACCGTCCCCACGCGCCCCTGTTCAACGGGAAAGAGGTCGGCCGGTGCGTTCAGAGGTGCCGGAAAGCCGGTGAGTAGAATCCGGCCATTCCCATGCACATCCAGCGAAAGGAACGCTTCGGCGATGTGCCAATGTGTCGCCACGAACCCCGACACCCAAGTACGGCCTCCATTGGTGGTGTGCCAGACGGTGACTCGGACGGCATCCGGGCGCGCGGTGACAGCCCATGCCGCGCGGGACGACGACGCAAAAAACGCCAGAATCGGTTCTGGGTGGCGCCAAACCTCCTCCCACACCGCTCCAGCATGGGAAATGGACCAGATGCGTTCGCGCGCGTATGCCCAGCCATTCCCGCCAGCGACCATGGTCACTGGACGAATAGCCGCCTCTTTCAACAAGACCGGAAGTAGTTTCGCGGGTACGTTCGGTCGTTTTTTTGCGGGTGTGTAGGAGCCAATCACGCAGGCCGAACGAGGCATCGCCGGGGCGGTGGAAGGCGGAGGCGCATTCGTGGGCGTTGAGGTTGCACCGCACCCTGTCAGCACCGTCCCGACCATAACCACAATGACACTCAAAACCCCTCGCCTCATACCGCGCACTCCCTCCTGTCTCGTCCCTGGTATAACGACAGGTCGGAGCAACCGTTACAACACGGGACCGGCTCGAAGCGGCAGTCAGCTGCGATGTTGAACGGATGGTGCCATGACCGCCGCCCCGGGACGACTGCACGATATGAGCCGTAGGGGGCGGTGTCATTGGCCGGTTCCTGCGGCTAGGGCTTCAACAGGCGTGGAACACGCACCGCTGTGATAAGAGCCGCGACACCGATCGAGATTACAAGCAGGGCGACAAGCCGCGGGTCGAATGCAGGAAAAATCGGCTCAAGCAAACGCCTGTTGCCAAACACGACAATCTTCCATAGATTCGTTAACCCGAATCCCAAGGTCCCGCAGCCAAGAACCAGCCCAACGCCCCAAGATGAGCGGCAATTCTTCGCTAGGAGAAGAATCCCCGCTAGCATCAGAGCTCCAACGAGACCGGTTAATTCCGCGATCAGCCACGCACCGATGGCTGGAATGTCTGGAGGTCCTGGTATCACACCATGGGAGAAGACATACAGGGTCCATAGCATAAATAAGGCCCCCAACACCCCAGCCGCACTCGGACGAGCCATTTCCTCAGCACCCCTTTCGAGAATGCGTCCAAGCGGCTCAACAGCCATCCATACTATAGCACCGAAAAATTCTGGTAAGGCTGGTCGTCAGATTGCCCTGTCCGCCTGATGCGGCCGGTTTCGAGCCGGACTCTTGGTGTCGTGGGCCTGCCTAACGTTGCTATACCGACCATCCCTGCTGCTTGCGGAACGGTGGCCGAGACGCAGCTTACGCACAGGCCGGGTGGCGTTCCTACCTCTGGCATCGACACCGCCCCTCCCATTGAAGTGTGGTTCGCTGCCAGAATATTCCCAGGGGTGGCGGGGCGTGATTTTCTTTGGCAAACTCTGGACGGACGGCGTCTGGCCGCTGCGTCAAGACAGGTCAGTCCGGCTGCGCCTTGGAAGACCGGGTTGCTGGACCCGAGCTAGGGGTGGACTGCCGGCGCGCCGACCGTTCTCGGCGTCACGCGACGATCCGCTCTACTCCGGTACTGCTTGCGCTCCCACCGATCCGTCCGATCCCGGTTTTCCTCCAGTCTGCGGGAGCGGCGCTTTCTGCACGAAGAAGCAGAGCACCAGCGATATGACCGCGAAAAAGGCGGCTACCAAGAAGGCGCGGTCCATGCCATGAATACTGGCTTGGCTTGCCAAACTCAACGGATTGGCCGGCGATCTCCGGTCGTGCGATGCCATCCAAGACTTGGCGCCGTCCGTCATGACAGTCACCAAGAGCGCCGTGCCGACCGCCCCGGCCACCTGCTGCAACGTGTTCGACACCGCCGTACCATGAGGATACAGATGCGGAGGAAGCCGGTTCAGCCCGGCGGTCATGACCGGCATCATGATAAGCGACATGCCCAACATCATGAAGACAAACGCACCCATCAGCGAGAGATACGACGTGGCATTGCTCACTACCGTAAAACGCAGCAGGGCGGCTGCCAGCAAGACCGAACCCACCACACCGAGCCACCGCCCACCGATCCGGTCAAAGATCTTTCCGGCAATGGGTGACATAATGCCCATGGCGATGGCGCCCGGCATGACCAAAAGGCCCGACGAAAAAGGGGTGAAGCCACGGTCGTTTTGGAGATACAGAGGCAGCAGCAACATGGCCGAGAACATGCTCATGAACACCATGATGGTAATAATCGTCGAGAGGGTAAAAGCGCGCACCCGAAACACGCGAAACTCGAGCATCGGTACCGCCAGATGCAGTTGCCGCCCGAGAAACAACGCCAATGCCGCCACCGCTGCCGCCAGGGATCCCAGGACCGCGGCCGAATGCCACCCAGCAGTCCCGGCATCACTAAAACCATACAACAGCCCGCCAAAACCGACCGTGGACAGTGCAATCGAAACCATGTCGATACGGGGATTGGTCAGAGTCAGCACATTCGGCAATGCGACATAGGCAAACCCCAGATCGGCTATGGCAATGGGAAGCACAATAAAGAACAAGAGATGCCACGAATAATGATCCACGAGCCACCCGGACAAGGTCGGGCCTATGGCCGGCGCAAAGGTGATCACGAGCCCGACCAACCCCATGGCCGCCCCCCGCTGTTCCATCGGATAGACCGCCAGAATAACGTTCATCAATAGCGGAAGCACAATCGCGGCGCCGCTGGCCTGCACCACGCGCGCAATGACTAGGACGAAAAACGCCGGCGCGATCGCTGCCACCAGGCTGCCGACCGCAAACAACCCCATGCCTGTGATGAACAACGCGCGCGTGGAGACCTTTTGGACGAGAAACGCGGTAACCGGGATTAGCACCCCATTGGTCAACATATACACGGTGGTCAGCCACTGGACCGTGTTGGCGGTCACCTGAAAGTCGTGCATAATCCGGGGCAACGCGACATTGAGCAGCGTCTCATTCAAAATGGCCACGAAGGCGCCAGCCAGCATGACGGCTAGAATGAGACGGCGGTTCATGGACCTGGAATCGGCTGTCGATGTGTTGTGGGTCAAGGGAGTCTCCTTTTGAAAGAAAGCGAGGCGTCGAGTGGGACTGATTGCTCTAGTTTACACCACGAGTCAAGATCGCCGGCTGAAATTTGTGATCCCCTGGCCCATCTCGTGCTCCCGTCGCCCCTGCGATACCCCGCGAGCTCTGCAACACGTGCGACGCACCTGCCGCGACTTTCAGAATTCTGGGGCGACGGGACGACTCGTGGCGACGACACCCGGATTGCGGCTCTCCGGTTCCGGTCGATCGGCCGTGTGTGCCGCGGCATCCGTCTCGCGGCCCGATGCCCTAGAAAGCGGCGACCCCTCCACACGTTATAGCGCGCCTCAGGCCGGGATTAGGATGGTCGACAACGGGGGACAGATATTGTGTTCGCCGCCGGCGCAGCGTTCGCAAGAAATAGAGTTCTCTTACGCGCTGGTGATTTGACATGGGTTTTGGCGAGTCGTGCCCGCATATGCCCCACGAAAGGTGGCCAAGAACCGTCATGCCGCATCTGAACACCCTCAGAAAGGCCATCACCCGGCTGGTGGAATGGGGTGCCGGCGCCTTGTACCTCTTGACGATGCTCTTCGTGCTGGTGCTGGCTGGATTGCTTGCCAAAGGGGTGATTTTGCACCTCGTCCGCGCGACATCCTACGCTTCTCTTGTCAGTCTTCTCAATCCCGTGCTCACCATCATGATGCTGGCCGAACTGCTGCACACCATCGCCTGGGCTATCCGTACTCATCATCTGCCCCTAAGACCGCTGCTCGCCTTAGTATTCATCGCCATTCTGCGCCACGCGGTGGTTATGGCCTCAACCACCCGCCTCGATTCGCGCGATGCCCTCGCCACCCTGATCGGGTTGGTCGTCCTCAGCCTTCTGCTGGCCAAAACGCCCGCCCGGGATGCTGACTAGCCTATCCCGCTTTACGTACCTGCCGGATTCTTCGCGCTCCACTGTCTGACGGCAATGTTTCGCGAGCCGGGCGAACCGAAAAGTACTATAATCGAGTTGGATAACTGGAAAATAAAGGCGACCAAATCGCCCGCCCCTATGGCTTTGGGCCGGACCTTGTCTTGTGGATCGCATGAGCTTCCCTCTGAATCCTGAATGAAGGAGGACCTGAAATGAGAATGATGCCATTTCGCCCGCCAACGGAGTATTACGACGAACGCCTCGAGGATATCGATGCACACATTGCCGAACTTGTGGCGGAGCGCCATACCCTCTCAGAAGGCAACCCCGGGTTCCCGCGCGCCGAATACCTGAACGATTGGGCTGTCCGGTACGATACGCCGCTTCGCCTTCTGCAGCACTTATTCGCGTTCCTTCATCATCGGCCAGATGTCCGGGAACGGGTGGAGCCGGAAGAGTTTCTACGGTTCGTTCCCCTCATGTCGTCCCAGCAGCACGAGGGCATTCTCGTTATGGTGCCGCATATCCGTCAATATAATAATTGCAGCGTTGTGTTGGTTGAACTAGAAGGTCCCGGCGTGGGCGGGGGGCGCTTTCACCATGTGGAGATTCGCCTCACCATCGAAGGGTACGACAGCGTGCCGGCTGAGGGAAGCGGCACTCAACATCACGCCGATCGCAGCTTTATTGTCACCCCGCCCATTCCGGACGACGAGGTTCCGCGCTTGAACATGACGATCGAATACCAATCCCGGTCCTTGGGACCCATGGAGGAGGATATCCCCCACTCTATTCCTCCCACAACCGTGCGTTTCGCCCCTGCCCATCCGCCCGAGAGCCCACGACCAAAGCTCTAGGTTCGGGGCGCCGTACGGGCACAAGCGATACGGCCGCCAGGCCCATCATCGTCGATGACCTAAGCGGCACGCCGCGTTCCCGGACGCCATGCCCTGGCCCTCCGCCGGTCGGTAAAGCAGTGTTCGGCCCAGACCGACATTCCGAACAGCCCGGGCGCTAGAGGGCTTCTGCCGTGGCCTTCAGTGCCGCTAAAATGGCGTCACCATCGGCGTTGGGCGGCACATCGCCATGAGTCGCCGGACAGGCATCATCCATATCAATCGTGAGGGTGGTGGCACCCGCCCGTTCATCGAGCGTATAGGTCATGACAAAGTAGTTTTCGGGGCGATCAGCCAGACCTGGCCGCGGTGCAAAAACGGTATATTAAATGCGCTGATAGGGGATCACCGCTTGAACTTTCCCCCACTGCTCGTATATCTGCCCCTCCCACTCGCTATGGAAACGGATGTCGCTGCCAGCGCGCCAGTCCGTCGATAGGTCGCTGCCGTATCGCCATTGCTTGACGAGTGCGGGCTCCGTCAGCGCCGCCCACACGTTCCTGGCCGGGGCCTGAATAATTACCCGGCTCGTGTTCTTCGCCAGCTCGTGTTCGCTCCTCCCGATGGGTGCGATTGGGTGGTCCGACCCTGTTGTCACGTCCTATCGTGGACGTCCCTTCACCGGCGTGCAAATCGTTCGCACTCCCTAGCACGCCGTTTTTTATTAGGCACCGATTCCATGGCTCGGTGGAGGCGTCACGCCTGTCTCCGCCCACACCCGCCAATCGCCAACGCATAGGGAAAACGTCCTGCGCCGGCAGCCCAGGCCCCACGCGTCAACGATGAAACCGTTGCCACCTGCCCGGGGCTTCGGCTGCGGGCTTGCCGGGGCGTTAAACCCCCACGAGCGCGAGCAACGCCACAACCAGTGTAATCCCTGCAATGACGAAGGTTGCCGTGGATGTACGCCACCGGCTCGCGAGCCGGATGACGCCGCTGATGGCTGCGAACGACACCACGCTCGCTACGGCGACCATCAGGATGGTGGTGGTCAACCCGAGCTGTGCGACGGCGGCTGTTCCTCCATGGCCGATAAGTAAGGGGACCAATCCCGCGCCCACCAGCGCCAGCACGTCCAGCATGAATGAGAAACGAATCGCCTCGCGCGCGTCGAAGCCATTCCAGAGCAACGGGGTAATGGTCATGCCGCTGCGGCTGATCCCAGGCAACCCCGCCAATCCCTGCATGGCACCGGTGACAACGGCCGCC
>JAJZBJ010000095.1 GCA_021798975.1 Bacillota bacterium
AACTGTGTCGATGGGGGCGGCACTAAGATGGTAGCGCACCGCATCAAGCACAGGGATCCCCCCGGCCACGCTCGCTTCAAACCCTAAAAACGAATGGGCGGTTTGGCTGATCTCCAAGAGCTCGCGTCCATGGTAGGCCATCACCTCTTTGTTGGCGGTGACGACCGCTTTGCCATTTTCCAACGATGCGCGAATCCACTCACGGGCCGGCTGGCGGCCGCCAGCCGCCTCAACGACAATGTCGATGGCCGGGTCATTAAGAATTTCGGCCGCATCAACAGTGACCGGAACATCTACCGTTCGGGGGCGGTCCGGATTCTGGACCAGGGCCCGGGTGAACATAAACTCGTGGCCGGCAAAGGGCTGGTTCAGTTGGACCACAGCTTGGCCCACCGTACCCAATCCCAACAGCCCGACGCGCAGGGTTCTCATCATGTCACCTCACTTGGTCTCCATCTTAGTCATGTCCGAGGGTTGGGGCAACTAGCCAGGCGAACGGGCACCCCGCTGTAATAGGTGTGGCACCGCTTCTGTATCCATAGTTGGCCGGGGCCAATCGATGCGCGCTGGCCGTCCCCTAGAATTATGGCCAATGGCCGGCGGGTGCGCTGGACGCGAAGGTCCCTGGTACGGACTTGCGAGAGCGGCACGAACCCGATCCCGGTCGGCGATCCAGGCCACACCACTTGGGCCCACCAGCCTCCGACTCGGGCGTCCATCACCATGATGGAGCCCCGCGGAGCCCATGCCGCGGGCAGGGGAGCCCTTGCCGGCAATGGCTCTATCGGCAGAGCACGGACGGTTTTCACCGCCTGTGGCTGTACCATCGTCCATCCCGGGGGTGCACTGGCTGCCAGGGACAGATGGCCGTGGCCGGTCCAAGCGGGGATGGGCGAGTTTGGGCTCGAGACAATGGCAGAGCCGCCGGGGGTGACGCCCAGCACTACTCGGCTCAGGCCGTGTACGTGAATTTCCGGTGTCTGGGACACCGCCACCAGGGCCGCGAGCGGTACGGATCCAGGTACGCCTTTGAGTGTGGCGGAGGCCCGATTGGCCGACAGTACGCGATACGACTGGCCCCAATAGAGATGGGCACGGGATGTGGTCCAGAGATCGCGCCAGGCCACCTGCACCTGGCTTCCGGATGGGAGCGGCCCGGTAACAACCACGGGACGGGAGGGGCGTTTGGGCAGGACGCGCAGCGCCTGCACTTGGTATGCGGACGCCGCCAAGGATGACCATGGCGCGTGGTAACGGGCCTCGTTGTGGGCGTCCAGCAGCAGAGGCGGGCGGGCAACCACCAATGCCATATGCTGCCATACATTGGGGGAGGCGGGGCGGCCCGGGCGGGCGTAGCGGAACAGTACTACGTCGCCAGGTCGAAGGTGTGCGGGGGTGGTGGGCACAGCCCATCCCCGTGTCAAGAGCCAATAGGCCAGTCGGTCGACGTTGACCAGGTTGGGCCAAGCCGGATTGGACTGCGGGACGACAGGCACGGGCAGGCCACCGGCCTGGAGGGCGCGCCCGACAAATTCGGCGCACTCGAAATCGGGTTGAAACCAGCCGGCACTTGGCACCCGGCTCCGAACCATGGCCCGGCCGGCGTCGAGGACGGGTCCTGGGCGACCGTTGGCTAAAGCCCATTGCCAGTGGCTGTCGGCATAGCCAATCGCGGCCGCCGGAGTGTAGCGCGGAGGGGCTCCCAAAAAGGCTAGGGCTGCAACCGCCAGAGGCAGGGCCCACACGTGAAGGCGCATAATTGTCCTTTCATTTTTGCAGGCTATGACCGTCAGTGTTCGAGCTTCAGCCATTTTGTATTCCGGTTGACGGAAGGAGCGACATCGTGCTCAGGTTATGGATGATGAGTCTTTGGATGATGGTCTTGCCGAACGCGCCGGTGCCCAGCGTGTTGGCCCCTCACGGAGGGCCCTTGTGGGCGATGGCGGAGCGGACCCATCAGGATGCGCCGGTCATTATCGAGAAGAAGCCCGGGGAGTCGCAGGCCAAAGCGATGAAACTCCCTTTTTTATTGGCGACGCGGACCACCAATTACAACCATGCCACGCCGTCTCAGGCGAAGAACATTGAATTGGTGGCGCAACGCCTAAACGGTGCAGTGGTCCAACCAGGCCAAGTATTTTCCTACTACAAGCGGGTCGGCCCCTACACCAAGGAAAATGGTTTCGGGTGGGGTCGGATGTTCGTGGGTGATCGCATTGTCCCGTCCATCGGCGGCGGCGTCTGCCAAGGATCGAGCACGCTCTATTCGGCCATCTTGCGGACGGGGCTCCAAGTCTTGGAGCGGCACCACCACGGGTTGACGGTGCCGTATTTGCCCCCTGGGGAAGACGCCACAGTGGCGAACGATTATCTTGACTTTCAGTTCCGCAATACTCGCACGACGCCGGTGCTGATTACCGCGCAGGCGGGAAACCGCCACCTTACCGTATCCCTTTGGGGAGGAAGCCCGGGGCCGGAAATTGTTGTGAAGCACCAAATTCTAAGCGAAGCGCCGTTTCGCACCATCACTCAGGCGGACCCCGATCTGAAGCCGGGCGAGACCAAGGTGTTGGCGCCGGGGCAGACCGGGGTTACCGTCAGAAGCTGGCTTGAGGTGAAAACGCCCTCCGGGACCGAGATTAAAAACTTGGGGGTCGACCGATACCTTCCCAGCCCGCGGATTGTGGCTGTGGGACCGAAGTCTTCCTAGTTCATCTGGCATGCGGTTGTCCTGACGATTCATACAGTGAATCGCGGGGGGATCGTAGTGGGACAGGGAATAGGGCTCTGGGGTATTATCATGCTGAGGCTGGGTGTCCTCAGCGGAGAGCGGGTCGCGTTCCACGGTCTAGGCCGCGGGCGCGGCCCGCTGGCGACTACGGCGGTTGCCTACGGAGGGGCTGCCATACTGTTGTGGGTGGCGGCCCTCTGGACCGGCCAAGCTCGTTGGATTGGTGAAGCCTTCTGGCCCGGCGCCGTGTATGCCGCGTCCTTTGGGCTCTACACGGCCTCGTTGGCCCAGGGGCCGGTCAGCGTGGTGAGCGGCTTTGCCAATGCCACGGTGCCCATGCTGTTTTTTGTGGATCCGCGTTGGGACACCCTATCAGTTTTCGGCATGGCGCTCTTCGGCGCCGGGGCGGTGCTGCTCCTGCCGCGGCGGCAGGCGTTCTCGCCCGCCGTCCTATGGATGCTCTTGAGTGGTGCCGCATTGGCGGCCGGCCGGCTTATGGACGTGACCCATCAGTCGCTGGCGCCCTTGCCCTACGCGGCCAGCCTCTTCACGTCTGTCGTGCTATGGATGATGGTCCCGGTGACCGCCTACGGCCAGTGGCCGGAGGTGGCTTCGATCGTCCGGCAGCGCACCGCTTGGGTGCTGTTGGCATGCGCCACCAATGCGGTGTCTTACCTGACAGTGCTTGCGCTATTGCGCCGGATTACGCCCACCATGGTTGAGGCGGTGAGTGCCTGGGCGGGGGTCCTGGCGACCGTGGCCGGGGTGGTGATATTTCGGGAAGGCGGGGGTCGGAAGAAAGTGATCGCCGCCATGCTGCTGACCGTTGGGTGCGTGATTCTGCTCTTTAGCCAACCCGGGAGGATGGGGTAAAATAGGGCGTGAGGAGTGCGATACATGAAGATCTATACGAAGACCGGGGACTTGGGAGAGACCTCGCTGTGGGGTAAGGCGGGGCTGAAACGCACTCAAAAGAATTCGGCCCGTGTGGAGGCATACGGGTCTGTGGACGAAACCAATGCGGTGATTGGTGCCGCACGCGCCGAAGGGGTCGGTTCTGAGGACTTGGACGGCCTATTGGCGCTGTGCCAGCACCGGTTGTTTGGCGTGGGAGCGGATCTGTCCAACATTAATCCCGACCGCCAGAATCGAATCTCCGAATCGGACGTGCTGGAGATGGAGGGATGGATCGACCGGTTGGATGCCGAACTGCCGCCCCTGAAGCAATTTATCCTGCCAGGAGGATCCAAAGCGTCGGCCACGTTGCATTTGGCGCGGACTGTGGCGCGCCGTTCTGAGCGACGACTTCTCACGTTTGTCCAGGAGGACTCCAGCTATGCCGTGCACCTGAAGTATATGAACCGCCTCTCCGACTTCTTGTTTGTGGCAGCGCGCCGGGCCAACCAACTAGCCGGTGTGCCGGACATCGCGGCGGATTTCTAAAGGAGGAGACGCCATGGAAGCTCGACAGTTTAGCATCACCGAGGTCAATCGGCTGCTCCCGGAACTGCGCCAAGAGCTGGAGGCGTTGAAGAACATGCAGCAAGAGGCGCGGCAAAAATATGAGGAGATGCGGGATATCCGGGAGGTGGGATATCGCCCGGACGGCAATCTGATCATGCTGTCGGACTATCAGGAAACGAAGCGGGAGTTCGACCGGATTGTGGCCGAAGCCAACCGAATTTTGACCGCGATTAACCAGCGGGGATGCCGCGTTACGGACGTTGAAACCGGGCTCATTGACTTTCCCGCCGAAGTGGACGGGACGCCCGTGTACTTGTGCTGGCAAAAGGACGAGCCCGAGGTGGGCTATTACCACGGGCTCGAGGAAGGCTTTGCGGGCCGCCGGCCGTTGCCGCAGCGGTCAAATCCTGCTTAGGGGTTCAGACCCAAAGCCTCGGCGTGAGGCGTTAACGCATCAACGATAAAGGTGATGAATTGGTCGAGCTCGACTCCCAAGCCCGCCGTTCCGTCGTATACATCGGCTCGGTTGACCCCCCGGGCAAATCCTTTGTCCTTTAACTTTTTGATTACGGATTTTGGGGTCACATCGCTTAGGTTCTTGTCGGGACGGACTAACGTGACCGCGACCACAAATCCGGTTAGTTCGTCGGAGGCGAAAATGGCCTTTTCGAGTAATCCGTCGCGCGGCAATCCGTTCTCCGTGACGTGGGAGCGGATGGCGGTGACGATCCGATCCGGGAATCCTTCCTGCAGCAAAATTTTGCCGCCTTCGATCGTGTGCTGCCCGATTTCCGGGTAGACCTCGTAATCAAAGTCATGCAGCAAACCGACCAGACCGAACAGGTCTTCGTCTTCCCCGTGTTGCTGGGCGATGGCGCGCATGACAGCTTCCACAGCCAGTCCATGCTTGACCAAGTTGGGGTTTTTGGTGTAGCGGTTCAGAAGTTCCCACGCCAGTTCGCGTGACGGCCATTCGCTGGACACAGGCAGTCCTCCTTTGAGTGAATGTCCCATTATACCCATGGCTTGGACGATTTTGACACCCTTTGGGGCCTCTCGTACACTAAGGACGGAAATCCTACTTTGGTCGAAAGTGCGGGATAGTCATGGCAGAGATGGCAGACGTCACCATCGTCGGTGGCGGACCAGTTGGACTTTTTGGCCTTTATTGCGCGGGGCTGCATCATCTGAAAGCGCGATTGGTGGAACGGTTGGATCGGCTGGGCGGGCAGTTGGAACATCTCTATCCCGAAAAGCCGATTTATGATGTGGGAGGCTTTCCGGCGATTACCGGCCGGGAACTGGTGGAACGGTTAAAGCAGCAGGCTTTTCAGTATCCAGCAGACGTATTGACCGGCGTTGAGGCCACGGGCTTGGAACTAGCGGAGGGCGGCTGGAGCTTGGTGACGCCGGACGGAATGTTGCCGACGCGCGCGCTGATTGTCACAGCCGGCATTGGGGAATTTATCCCGCGACGCTACCAGAACCCCGTGATTGACGATTATGAGGGCCGGGGCTTGTATTACGTGGTGCAGGAACTCGAGGAATTTCGGGATCAGCGCGTCCTGGTTGTCGGGGGCGGAGATTCGGCGGCGGACTGGGCCATGGCGGTGGCGGGCCGAGCCCGCCACGTGACCATGATCCATCGGCGGAGAGGCTTCCAGTGCCATGTAGACAGCCTGTCCAAACTGGAAGCGGATCCGCGAGTCACCCTCATCCCGCATCGCTCCTTGGTCCGCGTTGTGGGAGACGACCGGGTCGAGCGCGCGATATTAGCGGATGGGGAGGGGCGCGAATTGCCCGATGCGCTCGATGTTGACCGAATTATTGTGGCCATAGGATTGACCCCGGAAACGGCCGTATTTCGGGGGTGGGGTCTCGACATGCAAGGGGACGCCATCACCGTCAAGACGGACATGAGCACCAATAAGCCCGGGGTATATGCGGCCGGGGACATGGCCGCGTATCCGGGAAAGATTAAGCTGATTGCGTCCGGATTTGGCGAGGTGGCCACGGCTGTCGAGGCCGCCAAAGACTATCTGGGACGGTAGCCAGATGTCGAGATGGGAAGGCCCTCCACTAGGCGTGGGGGGCCTTCGGCTCGCTATTGGGGTGCCTCGGGGAGCGGTGCTCCCAACCATTCCTGAAAAGCCTGACGCTCGTGCTCGGTGGCATCAGGCCGGGGCAGCAGGCGGTAGCGGCTGGGGCGCGGAGATTGTGCAGACACGATGGCGGACTCCAGGATGCCGTCGTGGAAGAGGTCGATCCGGACAGCGTCGCCGGGCTGGTGGCGGGACAATTTGGACCGCAGCTGCTCTACACTGGTCACTCGCTCAGAATCGATAGCAATCAACTCGTCATCGGGCGCAATGCCGGCGATTTCGGCGGGGCTTCGGTGGGCGACGAAACGGGCATGGAGGCGTCCTTGTCGTTCGGCCACATCGAGGCCCAACCACACACGCACGTCTTCCGCAGGGTCCACAGTGCGTTCCAAGGTGAGTCCCACGCTCGCGAACACGCGGTCATCGAAGTCGTCCATACCATGGACATACCGGTTCAGAGTCTGACGGATATGCTCCCCGCCCGCTTTAATCAGCGCGTCTTCGAAGGCGCGTTCCGGATAGCCGTGGTCTCCGTACTGATCCCACAACCCGCGGAAGACAGTTGGGAGGCTCTTCTGGCCGCCCGTGGCGCGCCGGAGCTCCAAGTCGAGAAAAATCCCGGCTAAGGACCCCTTGAGGTAGTAAGACACGGTTAGGTTAGGGGTGTTGGAGTCGGGGCGGTATTGACGAATCCAAGCTAGGAGCGAAGACTCATCTAGGGCTGTCACATGCCGGCCGGGCATCATCTCGAGGGCAGCAAGATGGTTAGCCCAGGTTTTGAGGACCTCGTCGGCCGGTACAACGCCGCTCTGGGCCAATAACCATTGCGCAAAATAGTCGGTGAGGCCCTCGAGCGCCCAGAGGAGGGTGGTGTAGACTTCGTTCTGGTAGTCGAACGGCCCTAGTTGGCTGGGCCGGAGACGCTTCACATTCCACAAGTGGAAAAACTCATGGGCGAAGAGACTCAGCAGATCCGGATAGTGTTTGGGACGTATCCATGTGTCCCGGCTGACAATGATGTTGGCGGAATTGAGATGTTCCAGCCCTCCGCCGCCCTGTTGGGCCAGTGTCACCATAAAGGTGTAATGACGGTAGGGAAGCCCTCCGAACACTGTGGCCGCGCGGTTTACGATGGCTGCCAAATGCTCTAAGAACTGCGGCGACGGCAAGCTTTCGCGTCCCTTTCCGCCTACCACCACCGTGTGGGGCACGCCTTGCACATGGAACGTGTGGCGGGTGAGCGGTCCCAACTGAATGGGGGCATCGGCCAATGTGTCGTAGTCGGGCGCTACATAAAGCCCTGGTGTAGAGCCCGCTGGATCGAGCCCCGTCGCGATGTCCCACCCCTCCGGCGGCGTAATCTGGAGTTCCAAAGGACCGTCCACGGGATGGGATGGATACATGAACACGCTGGTGGGGCTGACGAGGCCATACGTGTGATCTAAGTAGCTGGTGCGGACGGTGAGGTCATATGCGTATACATCGTAGGAGAGGGTGAGGCGCCCGGTTCCGGGCGGCAAGATGACTTGCCAAGCCGCCTTGTCAAGGCGCACCACGGGCTCGGGCCCGTTAGCGCTCTCGGCCCGCAAACCCGTGACATGGCGCGCGTATTCGCGGACTAAGTACGATCCTGGGGTCCAGACCGGCATGCGCACTTCAAAGGTCTCCGGCAGGCCGCCCGAAAACTGGATGTCGACGTGATAATAATGGGAACTGGGGTCGGGCATGGTAAGCCCGTATTGGACCCGAAGGGCCATAGTCATGAGGATGTCTCCTTCCAAAGAGCTGGAAAAGTCTTCTCATCGCTATGGTACAATTTTTCCAACGAGGACACGAATCCCTCGGCGAACTCGACAGGAAAGGACTGGAACACTGTGGCGAAACGTCCCCACTTAAATGATTTAAACCTGCCCGCCGGGAAAAAGGCACGTCTTCATCGGCTCTTGTATCAGGCGGGACCAGCCAATGGCACGCTGATGATCCTCCCGATCGACCAAGGATTGGAGCACGGACCCCGTGACTTTTTTGACGCACCCGAGAGCCAGGATCCGGACTTTCAGTTCCGGATCGCGGTGGAGGGCCGATTTTCCGCCATCGCCTGCCACATCGGTTTGGCAGAAAAGTACTACCCCTCTGTAGCCGGGGAGATCCCGCTGATTCTCAAATTGAACGGGAAGACGGAAATCCCTTCGGACGACTCGCCCCTGTCGCCGGTAACGGCTAGTGTGGCGGATGCTGTGCGCCTAGGGGCCGATGCGGTGGGATACACGCTCTATATTGGATCGCCCCGCCAAGACGCGGATTTCGCCCAGTTTCGCCGCATCCGCGAAGACGCCGAGCGCTTCGGAATGCCCATCATTGTGTGGTCCTACCCCCGGGGCTCAGCCATCGAGTCCAAAGGCGGCAAGGACACCGTCTACGCGGTAGACTATGCGGCCCGCGTAGCCCAGGAGCTAGGCGCGGATGTTATCAAGCTCAATGTCCCGAAGGTGGACGCCGACCCGCTGGCGCAGGCGCCCAAGGCCTATCAGCGTCCTTGGACGACCGAGGAAGCCTTGCAGCAGGTCATTCGGTCCGCCGGCCGATCCTTGGTGATCTTTGCGGGAGGCGAGAAGAGCGCTGGGGGATCCGCTTTGGGCAAGGCCGAGGCGTGCATGAAGGCCGGGGCTACCGGTCTGATTTTCGGCCGCAACGTGTGGCAACGGCCTATGAACGAAGCGCTCGAGCTGTCCCAATCCATCCATCAGCTCCTGGAGCAATTTTCCTGAAGCAAAGTCAGTCGAACAGAATCGGCGCCGCGCCTCGCGGGACAACCCGGGGGGCGCGGTTTTTCCTGGGGATGGAAGGGGCGCCAAACATTTACCGGCGGTTGGCGGGGCGCAACTTGGCGGTTTTCCGAATACGGTGCAGTAGTCTTACGGGCAGCCCGCGCGGGAACGTTCCGAGACAATCAAGCGAGGGAGACGATGCATAGTGCCGGAAAATTCGACAAGGATGCCCGAAGAAGCCCATGGTCGGTGGATCGAGAAACCGGTGCGCGAGGTTCATGGCCAACTGTATCGGCGTTATGTCGTGAAGACCCATCTGGTGCGGCCAGGAGAACGTTTGGAGAAGACGCTGTCGCCGTATTTGGCGGGACGGCTGCATCCGGGAGACATCTTGGTTTTAAGTGAAAAAATTGTCGCCATCGCAGAAGGCCGGGCGGTGCTGTTGAGCGCCGTCAAGCCGCGGCGGTTAGCGCGATTCTTGGCGCGCCATGTGCGGCCTTTGGGATATGGATTGGGATTGCGGCGGGCCGAGACTATGGAAATGGCGATGCGGGAGGCGGGCAGCCTGCGCATTTTGGTGGCGGCTGCCGCTGGGGCCATGGACCGGGTCACGGGGCGATCCGGAGATTTCTACCGCATTGCTGGTCGGCGTGTGGCGGCGATCGACGGGCCTGGACCGACGACCATTCCGCCGTACGATCGGTACATCGTACTGGCGCCGGACCGGCCGGAGAACGTCATCGGCGCATTGGTCAAGCGATTTGGGTGCCGCGTGGCGGTGGTGGATGTCAACGATGTGGGCAGCGAAGTGCTGGCTGCGTCGGTGCCGTCCGCGGAGTATCGGCTGGTCCAGGATCTGATGCGCGACAATCCCATGGGGCAAGGGGCGCAAGGCACACCGGTGGCGGTCTTGCGCGCCGTGGGTGCCGGGGAACGCACCGCGGAGTGGCCTCGCAACGTGGTGAGTCTGGCTGACGGCTGGATTCTGCCGCTCGGCGGATCGGCAGACGCCAGTTTAAAGGCCGCCCAGCATTCAACCCTGGTGCCAGACGACCAGAGCGATGATCCGGCTAGTTGAGGATGTTCTATAATAGGGGCAGTGGCGACGGTCTGGCAGGACCGTCAAACCCCTCAAAAGGCGGTGAGGACACGACCTCCGGTCGGCATACGATGGACATATTCGACGAGATGGAACGAAGAGGTCACGAGCAGGTCATTTTTAATTACGATCGGGCATCGGGCTTGAAAGCCATTATTGCTATACACGACACCACCCTGGGGCCAGCCCTGGGTGGTTGCCGTATGTTGCCCTACGCCAGCGAAGAGGCCGCACTGCTGGACGTGCTACGCTTGTCCGAAGGGATGACGTATAAGGCGGCGGCTGCGGGGTTGGATTTTGGCGGCGGAAAGACCGTGATCATGGGCGATCCGGCCACGGACAAATCGGAAGTCTTGTTTCGGGCGCTGGGACGTTTCATTGATACCCTGGGAGGCCGCTATCGCACGGGGGAAGATGTCGGCACGTCCGAGGATGACTTTGTGCAGTCTTTGAGGGAGACTCAGTATTTGGTGGGTTTGCCCACCGCTTATGGCGGATCGGGTGACACCGGCGACAATACTGCCTTGGGCGTCATGCAGGCCATCTACGCGGCGCTCATGCACCGGTACGGCAGCACGTCCTTAAAAGGCCGGCGGGTGGCCGTGCAAGGTTTGGGCAAGGTGGGCTACCATGTGGCCCGGCATGCCGTCGAGGCGGGCGCGACGGTGGTGGCTGCCGACATTAACCCGCATGTGGTGGGCCGGGTGGCGTCGGAATTGGGCATCGAGCCCACGGATCCATGGGCCGTGCTGGAGACCCCGTGTGACGTGTTTGCACCGTGCGCATTGGGCAACGTAATTAACCACAGTACCGTGGGCACGTTGAAGTGCCAGATCATTGCGGGATCGGCCAACAACCAGCTGGAGGATGACGCCCTAGCAGCGCAATTGCGGGAGCGGGAGATTCTGTACGCCCCCGACTTTATCGCCAATGCGGGTGGTCTTATCCAAGTGGCTGACGAGATTCAGGGATACAATCCGGATCGCGTCCGCCACCAGATTGAGGCCATTTATGACTTGTTGCTGGCGGTGTTCAAGGAGGCCGACGAAACGGGGCGGTCCACCACCGATGTGGCGCTCGATCACGTGCACAAACGTCTTGAAGCGATTCATCGCATCCATCGCATTCATGCCTGACGCGCCCCGTTCGCTGGGTGCCGTTTTGGCAGGCAAAGGGGGACATGTAA
>JAJZBJ010000002.1 GCA_021798975.1 Bacillota bacterium
ATCTTGTGCAGCGATGCTCGCCGGCTGAAATCGCGGGTCGGAGGCAAGGAGCCAGGAGAGCGCGTTCCAGCCGAAGCTGGACTGGTCCAGCCAAATTGTGTCGATAACGGTATCCAAGAGCGTCTTGAGACTCATCTCGGCCCGGTGCAGGGTCATGCCCTGGGGACGCCGGGCCACCAACCGGACCAGCGGTCCGGTCTCGAGGGCATGGTTTAGCACCCCTAAGGCGGGATCGTCCACTCCGCTGGGCACGGAGATCTCCGCTGTGATCCCGGCGGGCTTGGCGCGCTTGGGGACCTTGGTGAGGCCCCGGCAGTACCACTGCCCGCCGTTGGCGGGTTGCAGGACTTCCTGCGATGGCCAGGGCCCAGGGGTTGTCGCGATAATGTGGCCACGGCCGCCATGGGACGCAAGGAATCGATGAGCCAGCCACGGGGCGAAGGATGCATCCACCCGGGACAGGTCGAGGGTCGGGAGCCAGCAAAGCGGACCGCTCATGGAGACACCTCCCAAACCGGTAACAGGACGCGATCGGCGCCGGCCGACCCGAAGATGGTATCGGTGTCGGCAGGGTCGTCGTGCCAGTCCACGTACACCGGAATCTCCGGCAGGTCTTGGCGCAGCTGCCGGACAAAAGCCGCGGTGTGCAGCACGTTGGCGTTGCCCAGCCCGCCGAGACGGGTTCCGTCGCTCACCAGCGGTTTCACTTCCAGATGGTGCGGTTGGGTATCCCGCAGAACGGCAAGGGCTTCCGCCGTGGCCGTGAGTTTGGTTGGCGCCGCCACAATGCCCGCGGAAAAGGCCAAGTCTGCCGCCCGAGCCGCCTCTGCGACAGTCAGCCACTGGGATGGGGTGATCCGATAGGGTGCCCATGCTGGGGGGAGGTCCGTGATCCACAGTTCCGATCCGCCGGGGCCAAGAAAGTCGGCTCCTGCCCATTTTAAGAGGCGTGCCAGTTCGCGGACCGGGCGGCGCTCTTGGGTGTGGAAATGCCACATCTCGACGGGAGAGAAGGCCGTCAGCGGCGCGTCACTGCATGCCTTAATGCGGCGAATGATGTGCAGCCAGTACTCGAAGGGCTCTCTGAGGGAAAGACCCCCGCGGAGTTTCAGCCAGGCGGCCGTGTCCCAGGGAATTCCACCGGCTGGGGAGCGGTCCAGATTCAGCCCCGGCGGCGCGTCGGGAAGCGACACCCGCGGACTGGGGATGGCCAATCGGCAGAAAGCGCAACCCGCCCAACAGGCCCGGCTGGTGGTGAGCCGCCCGACCGGTGTCAAGAGAGCCTGATGTTCCGGCTCAAGGGGAAACGAAACGGCCATGGATCCTCCTCGCATACGTCTTAGTAGGTGACCATTCGACACCATGTCCGAGGTCTCCTCCACAGATCGGTTTCATGAGTGCCTGATGCCGGGCATAGCATGAAACAGGTTGGGACAGGAGGTTCGGAATGAGCGGCAAGGGACGGACGATACAGCGGTTTACTGAGATGTTGGAAATCCCGCCGGAAGTATTGGTGAATGTCCCCCGGGTCGAGGTCGTCGGTCACCTGCAGTTTCGCGTAGAAAACCATCGCGGATTGGAGCAATACGAGCCGCATCGGGTTGTGCTAAAAATTCCTGACGGGCGGCTGGTGGTGACGGGACGCGACCTGGTGATTGGTTGGATCGACCGCAACGAGCTCCTGGTCACGGGGCAGGTCCGGTCCTTGGTTTTTAAGGCTGGGCCGTCATGAGCGGGGTACTGGTCCGGTTGTTCGGCGGGTGGCGGGTTGTCCGCATCCGGGGACGCAAGGCGGAACGGCTGTTAAGCCAGCTGGCCGAGCGGGGTTTTCGCATTTGGCGGGTTGCCCGCCGTCGGGACGAGCTTCACTGCCTCGTCACCGAGGAAGGATATGAAACCTTGGCGTCCTTGGCGGAGGAGATGGGGGTCGAGGTTCTATCTCTGCGCCAAGGGGGCCTGCCGTTTCGCTGGCAGCAGGTGCGGCGGCGTCCCTTCCTATTGGTCGGGTTAGCGAGCGCCTGGGCGCTAGTCCTGTACGCCACATCGCACATTTGGGCCATCGAGGTAGTGGTGCCCAGGCTTCCGGCTCCGGCGCGGGAGCAACTGGTCCGCGCGGCGGAAACGGCGGGACTCCGAGTGGGATCCACGCGCTCGCGATTGGACATTGCCAGCATACGGCGCACCATGCTGGCCGAACTGCCGGAGTACTCCTGGATTGGGCTCCATACCCATGGTATGGTGGCGATCATCGATGCCATCCGTCTCGTCAATCGCCCGCCGGATCACTTGCCGCCGCGTCTCATCGCCACGGCCAACGGCACAGTGACTGCCGTGTATGTGTACATGGGAGCGGCGGATGTAAGCCGCGGCGAGACGGTGCACAAGGGGCAGACGCTCATTTCCGGGGTGGTGAGCGGCGAGTTGCCGGGGGGAGGCGAGAAACCGCAGGAGGAGAGTGTGGTCACGCCGGCCGAGGGACAAGTCATGGCCGACGTCACGTATCGGGAGAAGATTTTCCAGCCTTTCAAGAACGAGCACCAGGTGGAGACTGGCCGCGTCTTTGTGCGCCGGTTTTTGGAGTGGAATCGAAGCCAAGTGACAGAAATTCCGAATCTCATGCCTATGTCCTTCACACACTATCGAGAAACAAAAGTCGTTACCCCGGTGCGTTTTGCCGGGATAACGCTGCCGGTCCGTTTTATCGAGATGGTATATAATGAAACTGTGATCAAGACCGTACCGTTGAGCGCCAAAGGCGCCGTGCAACTGGGGAGGGATCGGGCCCTCGAGGCCTTGGCCCGCACAGTGCCGGCTGGAGGTCAACGGGTCAGCCAGTCGATCGCCGTGAGTCCCCAACGCCGTGGAGTCTGGATTACGGCCACGTGGGTGATTAATCGCAACATCGCGGCGCCGCCGCCGGCGCGGGACGCCAAACCGCAGACATGAAGGGGGACACTGGTTGCCACAAAGCCAATGGGTGATCCAGGACAACCAAGCCGCGACGCTTCTGATGGGGCGCGGCGATGAGCATCTGAAGGCCCTGGAACGGGCGTTGCATGTAAAGTTGACGGCGCGTGGAAATGTCATTGCCATTCAAGGCGCGGGCGAGGCCCAGGACCAAGCCAGGCGGGTTCTGGATTTGCTGGCGGAATGGGTGTACGCCGGGCAGCCGTTAGGTGCCAATGTGTTGGAGTTTGCCGTGCAGGCCGTGTCTGAGGGTGCCGAAAAACAATTTTTGCATTTGTTGACCGAAAATATCTACACCACCACATCCGGACGTGTTGTCCGACCGAGAACCTTAGGGCAGCAGATTTACGTAGATGCCGTTCGCGAAAACACGCTGGTGTTTGGTGTGGGCCCGGCCGGAACCGGGAAAACTTATCTCGCGATGGCGATGGCGGTATTCGCTTTAAAGGCGCATGAAGTGGAACGGATTGTGCTGACGCGACCGGCTGTAGAGGCGGGGGAGAAGCTGGGCTTCCTGCCCGGAGCCCTGGAGGACAAAGTCGACCCCTATCTGCGTCCATTATATGATGCGCTCTATGATTTGTTGGGTTCTGAGGCCGTGGAGAAGTACCGCGAGCGCGGCAACATCGAAGTGGCGCCGTTGGCCTACATGCGGGGTAGGACGTTGAGCCGGAGTTTCATTATTTTGGACGAGGCGCAGAACTCCACCTACGAGCAGATGAAAATGGCCCTGACCCGTCTGGGTGAAGGTTCCAAAATGGTGGTCACCGGCGACGAAACTCAGGTCGATTTGGGCAAAGGCCAGCGGTCGGGTCTTCGGGTGGCCTCCAGAATTCTCGACGGCGTCAACGGCATCGGTGTGGTGCGGTTGACGGAAAAGGATGTCGTGCGTCATCCTTTGGTGGCAAAGATTATCCAAGCTTATCAACGGTTTGAGGAGGGGCAAGGGGACACCGACTATGAAGAAAACTCCCAGTGAGGGGAGCTGGTCACTCCGTATAGGAGAACGCTATCCATGGCTCAGAGAGGGGCTGGCACCGCAACTTGGCATTGCGGCGCTGGTCTGGTTGCTCATTGTGGCCATTTTTGCCGTGACCTTGTTCGCTCATCGGGTTGATCTGTCGGCCAATGATTTGGCGCCTCGAACCATTGTGGCCCCCTATGGCGTGGTGGACTGGTCTGCGACAGCCAAGGCCCGCCAGGATGCTATGCAGCGAGTGGGCAATTTTTATAGCACCAATCCCAAAATCTTGAGCCAGCAGAAACAGAAGGCCATCAACGGCTACGCCTACATTTCCGCTCTGTCGGAAGATACCGCGGCGCCTCTCAGTGAGCGGGAAGCGGCGCTGGCCTCCGCCATTCCCATCGGGCTGCCGAAGTCGGTGTGGGGCACGGTGCTGGCGCTGACCCCGGCGGAGTTGGCACAGTTGCAGCAAGACACGCTGGTCACGCTGTCGTCGGCGATGGGGAGCGGCGCGGGCGTCCGTGACAGTGCGGTGGGTGTCCAGGAAGCCAAGATCTTTGTGGCCGGGCTGACCCAGCAGGAGTCCACAGATCCGTCTTTGCGGCTGTTTCTTACCACCTACACCCAGTCGTTGGTGGTCCCCAACACCTTTTTAAATCAGCAGGAGATCCGGACCCGCCGACAGCAGGCAGCCAGTCAGGTGCCGTTCGTGAAAATTCTCAAGGGCGAACCTGTTGTGCAAGCGGGCCAAGTGGTGACGCCAGGCGACATTACGGTACTGAAGCAGCTGGGACTTTTGGACCAGGGGTTTGCGGTGGGACCCATCTTGGGGTCGATGATCTTCGTCACGGCTATGGTCGCATTAGTCGGGGGGTATTTCTGGTATCTGCGCCGCAAGCTTCTGGGCTCCTGGCGGGTGGCGGCCATGGCAGGACTGATCATGGTTCTGGGAGTGGCGGCGGCGGATACCTTGAGCGGCGTCCCGGGCCTAAGCTATCTCGTGGTGCCCACGGCAGCCATCATGGTGACGGCCTTGGTCGACTCTGGGCTGGGACTGGTGATCGCGGGAATTCTGGCGCTCGCCATCTCGGTGTTGACCGGTGCCGATCTCAACGTGGCGCTGGTCTCATTTTTTGGGGGGATTGCCGGGGTGTTTGGCACCAGCCGGTTGTCCCAACGCTATGATATCCTGCGTGCCGGGCTGTTGGTGGGAATTGTCAACTTGCTGGCCCTGCTCGGCTTGGATGTCATGGAGGGGGCCGGACTCCTGCAAACCCAGGTCTGGCAGTATCTCATCTGGGCGCTGGTGGACGGGGTGTTCGCCTCGATTTTGGCCATGGGGTCAATCCCCCTGTTGGAAGGCCCGTTCGGCGTGATTACCGCCATGAAACTGATCGAGCTGTCCAATCCCAATCAGCCGCTTTTGCGAAAGCTTCTGGTGGAAGCGCCGGGAACCTATCACCACAGTATTATGGTGGGGAACTTGGCGGAGGCGGGAACCGAGGCGGTCGGCGGCAACTCTCTCTTGGCTCGAGTGGGGGCCTACTACCACGACATCGGCAAGTCCAAGCGTCCGTATTTCTTTGTCGACAACCAGTTTGGGGCCGAGAATCCGCATGACCGCCTAGCCCCCACCTTGTCCAGCATTATCATCTCCTCCCATGTCCGGGACGGGATCGAATTGGCGCGCGAGTACCGCGTGCCGGAGCCTATCGTGAGCTTTATCCGCGAGCACCATGGCACGACCCTGATTCGTTTCTTCTACCAAAAGGCCCTGGATCAGGATAATGGCGACGGCGTGGAAGAGGCGGACTTTCGGTACGACGGTCCGCGGCCGCAGTCGAAGGAGACCGCCATTGTTATGCTGGCAGACGCCAGCGAAGCCACCGTCCGCACGCTGAAGAACCCCACCCCGCAGGCCATCGAGCAGGTGGTGCGCCGGTTAATTAAAGAGCGGTTGGAGGATGGCCAGCTGGATGAGTCCAACTTAACACTGAAGGAACTCGACATTATTGCTCGGACCTTCACCCGGGTGCTGACCGGTGTGTTCCATCAGCGAATCGAATATCCCGATCGCGTGCTCAAGGAAATGGAAAGGAGTCGTGGCAATGGAAATCGCGGTGGAAAGCCACCCCGATTGGTGCGCCGAATGGGAGGAGACGGCCCTCGCGGCGGCTCGGGCGGCTCTCACTAGCCTCGGCGGACTCGAGGACGCCGAGTTGTCCCTTTTGTTGACTGATGATGAGACGGTGCATGAACTCAACCGCACGTACCGGGGTGTGGATAAAACGACCGATGTATTGTCGTTCAGCCAGCGGGAGGGCGAGAATCCCGACGATTGGGACAACCTATTGGGGGATGTGATTATCTCCGTGGACCAGGCCCAGCGGCAGGCCGCGGACTACGGACACAGCATGGCTCGAGAGGTCGGTTTTCTCACCGTCCACGGGGTCCTGCACCTGTTGGGTTGGGATCACGAAGATCCCGAGGACGAGCGGCGGATGATGGGCAAGACCGAGGATATCTTGGGCGCCATTGGGTTGACGCGTGAGGCCTGATCGGGCGCGGGGCTTTTGGGCGTCGTTTGGCTATGCCGGCCAAGGGATGTGGCAGACTCTGCGGCGGCAACGCAACATGCGCGTGCATGTGTCGTTCGTCATGGCCGTTGCCGGGTTGGGATGGATTTTGGGATTAGGCCCGACCCGCTGGGCGGTGGTCGTGTTGGCCATGGTGCCGGTGATGGGACTGGAACTCATGAACACGGCGGTTGAAGCGGTGGTGGATATGGCCAGCCCGCACTATCATCCGTTGGCCAAGGTGGCCAAGGATGCGGCGGCGGGCTCGGTCTTGGTGGCCGCTGCCGGCGCTGTCGCCGTGGGATTGTGGGTGTTCCTTCCGGCGTTGGCACATTTTGGTCCGCGATTTATGGTACGATGGCATGAGAATGCCGCTCTGGTCGTGATCATCGGGGTGGCCCTGCTCGCAGCCTACGGCGTCCTCTGGAGCTGGGTGCCTGCGACCAAGACCAATGAAGGAGGCCAGAACCGATTCGGTGAGCAATAAATGGATTCCCATTGTGGCTCTCATAGTGGTAGTGGCCTTTTCTGCACTCTATTCCATGGCGGAGACCGCCATGATGTCCTTGTCTCGGGGCAAAATCCGAAACCTCTCTGATAATCCCCAGTTCGAGCGTCTCTCCCGACTCTTGCACGATCCCAACCGTATGTTGGGGACGGTGCTGGTAGGCAACAATTTGGCCAACATCTTGGCGTCGACCTTGGCTACCGCGGTCTTTCTCAGTTACCTGGGCGGGGCCGGTGTACTGGTTTCTACCGTGGTCATGACGGTGTTTATTTTGCTGGCCGCGGAAATCACGCCGAAGACCTTTGCTTCGCATAATGCCGAGCGGGTAGCGCTTCGGCTGGCGCCGTTTTTGAACGTATCGGCCGTCCTGTTCCATCCGGTGGTACGCGCGTTAACCTGGGTTGGTGTCGGCATCATCCGGATTCTCGGCGGAAGGGCCGAGGGGGGCCGGCTGATGACGGAAGAAGAGCTCCGCACCCTGGTGGAAGTGGGCGAGGAGCAGGGCCTCTTGGAAGCTAATGAGCGCGACATGATTCAAGGCGTATTTGACTTCGGCGATACCGTCGTGCGCGAGGTGATGGTGCCGCGTATTGATGTCCAAGCCCTGCCGGAGACAGCGACGTTATCCGAATTGTGGGATGCTTTGGTGGAGTGGGGGCATTCCCGGGTGCCGATTTTTCGGAACACCATAGACGACATCACCGGGGTCATCTATGCCCGGGATGTCTTGGCGTACGGCCGTGAAAAGCCCCTCGACACCCCTGTCCAGGACTTGGCCCGCCCGGTGGCGTTTGTCCCTGAGACCAAAAAGATTGACAGCTTATTTGCCGATTTTCGCCGCCAACGCACCCAAATCGCCATCGTCATGGACGAATACGGCGGTACGGCCGGCATCGTCACCATTGAGGACTTGCTGGAGGAAATTGTGGGAGAGATTCAGGACGAGTACGACGAGGCGGAGGAAGAGCCCTTGAAAGAACTCGCGCCCGGTGTGGTGGAAGTGGCCGGCCTGTTTGCGCTGGACGAGTTGAACGAACGGTTCGACCTGGATTTGCCGCACGAGGATTTCGACACGGTGGGCGGGCTGGTCTTGCATCTCTTAGGCCGGGTGCCCATCGAAGGGGAAGTCGTCCACGTCGACAACGTCGAGATTACCGTGGCCCAGGTAATCGGGCGGCGCGTGGCGCGGGCCGTGATTCGCATTCAAGAGCCCCCTGAAGAAACGAGTTGACACGGGCTTGCGCGGACAGTCTAAACGGAGGGACTCCAATGCACGAACAATTGTTGAATGAGGCCAAGAAGGCCCAGCAGCGGGCGTATGCGCCCTATTCGAATTTCCATGTGGGGGCAGCCTTGTTGGCGGAGGACGGCACCATTATCCCCGGAGCCAACGTGGAGAATGCCTCGTATCCGTTGGGGTGCTGCGCCGAGCGCACGGCCGTGTATACGGCGGCGTCCGCAGGGCATCGTCGGTTTATGCGGATTGCCATCGTGGGACCGGGGCCCGATCTGATTAGCCCCTGCGGGGGATGCCGGCAGGTTCTCGCGGAATTCGGGGATATTGAAGTCATCATGGCGGAAGCGTCGGGCCGCATTCCGCCGCGGGTCATGATGTTGAGTGAATTGCTGCCAGCCCGGTTTACCAAGGAGGATTTGGATGGCGTATAAGTCGGGATTTGTGGCCCTGGTGGGCCGCCCCAACGTGGGCAAATCGACGTTGTTGAATGCCCTCTTGGGACGCAAAGTGGCCATTGCCACCAACAAGCCCCAGACCACGCGCAATCGTATTGTGGGGATCTTGCACCGACCAGAGGCTCAGATTGTGCTGGTCGATACCCCGGGCATTCACCGAGCCGAGCACAAGCTGGGCGAGCGGATGAACAAGACCGCCCGTTTGAGCGCCAAGGATGCCGACCTCATCTGGCACCTGGTGGACATCAGCCGCCCCCCCAACCAGGAAGATCGATGGGTGGCGCGGTTTTGCCGCGAGAGCGGTATCCCCACCTGGCTTATTATGAACAAGGCCGACCTGGTGGATCATGTCAAGGAGCGCTGGGATCCCTATCGCGAACTCATGCCCTACCAGAACCAGTTTGTGGTCTCGGCCGCCCGGGAAACCGGATTGGAAGCGCTGGTGTCCCAGGCTTGGGAATCCATGCCGGAAGGGATGCCCTACTACCCGGAAGACATGGTGACCGACCAGAGTGAGGACTTCTACGTGGCCGAGGTGGTCCGCGAACAGGTGTTGGAGCTCACTCGAGAAGAGATCCCGTACTCGATTGCGGTTGTGGTGGACGAGCGGATTCAGCGGCGGCCAGATCTGACCTATGTCCGAGCGACCATCTATGTGGAGCGGGAGGGGCAAAAAGGCATTCTCATCGGCGATGGCGGCAAGATGCTGAAGGATATCGGCCGGCGGGCCCGCACCGACTTGGAAGCGTATTACGCCCATCAGGTGTTTTTGGATTTGTGGGTCAAGACGCGCGAGCGCTGGCGGGACCAGGATGCTTGGCTCAAGCGCTTGGGCTATGCGGACCCGGAGCGGTAGCAGTGGCTGTCTACCATGATCAGATGGTTGTCTTGAAGTCTCGCGCCTATCGCGACCACGATGTGATTCTCACCTTGTTTGGACGCACGAGCGGCAAGGTGGGGGCCATCGCCAAGGGGGTGCGCCGTCCCAAGAGCAAATTGGCGGGGCAGGTCAGTCCTCTGACCTTCAGCGTGGTGACGTTATATCATGGCCGTTCCAGCTTGGACACGGTGACCGAGGCAGACTTGCAACGGGGCTTTCCCCGCATAGCGGACGACCTCGAGCGGTTGGGCTGGGCCATGGTGTTGGCCGATGTGGTGGACCAGTTGTGGCCGGAACGGGAACCGTCGGAGGAGAGCTTCGTGGTTCTGCTGTCGGCGCTGGACGCTTTGCACGAGGGACGGGCGGCGGCTAGTGTAGGACTGGCGGCGGGGTTTCGATTTCTTCGCATCGCCGGCTTCTCGCCCGATTGGGATGCCTGTGGAGCCTGTCAGCGCCCGCCGCAGAAGGGACCAGTGACCGTCGACTTAGAGAACGGCAGCGTGTACTGCGCCGATTGCCGGGCGCACACGCCGGCAGTCGCGGAGCGTATTAGCCTTGGCAGTCTACGTAGTTTACAATATTGGCTGAAGGACCATCCCAATAAATATGGACAAGCCGAAGTCAAAGGCAGCATGAAAGAGGAGCTGAAGCGCCTCTTTTTCCGATATGTGCTCCATGAAACGGCACGGCCGCTGAAGTCGTATGAGTTTCTGGCCAACGTCGACCGGCTGTCCTCCGGCCCAGAAGGTGGCGAGAAGATTGACCATTGAAGAGGTAATTCTCACATTGCAGCAATATTGGCGCGGCCAGGGCGTGATGCTGGCTGAGCCCTATGATTTGGAAATGGGTGCTGGCACCATGAATCCGCTCACGTTTTTCCGCTCGCTGGGGCCTGAGCCTTGGCGGGTCGGGTATGTCCAGCCCAGCCGCCGTCCTGTCGACGGCCGTTATGGCGAAAATCCCAACCGCCTCTATCAGCATCACCAATTCCAAGTCATTCTCAAACCCGCTCCAGACGATGTTATCGAACTTTACCTGAAGAGCTTGGAGAGTCTGGGACTGGACCGCCGCCAGCACGACGTGCGGTTTGTGGAGGACAACTGGGAAGCCCCCACGCTTGGCGCGGCCGGGTTAGGGTGGGAAGTATGGCTGGATGGAATGGAAATTAGCCAGTTTACCTATTTCCAGCAGATGGCGGGGCAGGAGTGCCGGCCGGTGGCGGTTGAACTGACCTATGGCATTGAGCGGTTGGCCAGCTATTTGGCAGGCGTGGACGACGTGTGGTCGTTGGAGTGGGCTCCTGGGGTGAGTTACCGCGACCTATTCGGGCGGGTGGAGTGGGAACAGGCTACGTACAGCTTCGAAGCTGCGGACCCCGACCTTTTGGTGCGGCTGTTCGACACCTACGAGGCGGAAGCGCGCCGCTTGTTGGACTTGGGGCTGGAGCGTCCAGGATACGAATATCTCGTCAAGGCATCGCATATTTTCAACACCCTGGATGCGCGTGGGGCGATTGCTGTGGTGCAGCGGCAGGCCTATATCGGCCGCCTGCGCCAGCTGGCTCGGCGCGCAGCTGAAGTGTATTTAGAGAGGACGGCGGCCCGTGTCTAGCCCAGAGCGCAAAACATTTGTTGTTGAAGTGGGGGTTGAGGAAATCCCCAGCCAATACCTCCCGGGCATGGGCCAAGACTTTGGCGAGCGGATGATGTCGGGTCTTCGCGCGGCCCGTCTGGCCTGGGACGATGCTCGCGCCTTCTACACGCCGAGGCGCCTGATTTGGACCGCTCGAGTGGCACCTCAGCAGGCGGCCGAAACGGAAATGGTGCGGGGCCCGGCGGTAGCGGTGGCCTTTAAAGAAGGGGCGCCTACTCCAGCGTTGGAAGGGTTTCTGCGACGCGTGGGATTACCAGTGGACGCCCTGGAGCGGCAGGAGATTTCGGGCAAGGAATACTTGCTGGCACCCGTCGCCAAGGCCGCGCGTTCGGCCGAGGAGACGCTGCCGGAGGTCGTCGCCCAGGTGCTGGGTGCCTTGCCTCAGCCCCGCGCCATGCGCTGGCGGGGGGATGATACGCGATTCGTGCGTCCGGTGCGCTGGCTCACTCTGCTGCTGGATAACCAAGTGCTCAAGGGGGAGGCCCTGGGGGTCGAGGCGGGATCCTTCACCTATGGCAACCGAACGGACCACCCCGATGCCATCGACGTTCAGTCGGTGGACCAATATTGGCAGGCTCTCACGCAGGGCATGGTCATGTGGGACCCGCTGGAGCGGCACGAGCGCATTCTCCTCGAAGGCCGCACCTTGGCGGAGCAGGTGCACGGCGAGGTAGATTTCGATGCCGCGCTGCTTGACGAAGTGACCAACCTGGTGGAGTGGCCTACCCCATTTGTGGGAGGCTTCGATCCCGAGTTTTTGGAGGTTCCGGAACCGATCCTGATTACCTCCATGCGGGTGCATCAGCGCTATTTCCCCGTCAGAGGCGAAGACGGCCGGTTGTCGCCCCATTTCATAGCCGTGCGCAACGGCAAGGGGGCTGCATTGGATCTGGTGCGCCGCGGCAACGAAAAGGTGCTCCGCGCGCGGTTGTCCGATGCGCGCTACTTCTATGACTTGGACCGGCGCGAGCCCTTGGCCGCGCGCCGGGGGAAACTGGCCCAGGTGACGGTGCATGCCAAGCTGGGGACCTATGCCGATAAAGTCGAACGGGTCCTGCAGCTCTTTCAGAAAACCCGCGCCTGGTGGCCCTTGGATGCCGAAGGAGTCCAGCATTTTGAAGCTAGCGCGTCACTTTATAAGTGCGATCTCTTGACCCACGTGGTGGGCGAATTCCCGGAGCTCCAAGGGGAGATGGGGGCTATTTACGCCGGCTTGGACGGGTCCCCGGTGACGGTGCAAGAGGCCATTCGGGACCAGTATCGGCCGGGATTCCCCGGAGACCGTGTACCCCATGGCACCATTGGGCAAATCTTAGGGCTCTTGGACCGGGTGGACACCTTAATGGCGTTTTATCAGGCCGGCATCCGGGCTACGGGGTCGGAAGACCCGTTTGGCCTGCGCCGAACGGCTTTGGGTCTGGGCCGCATCGCCGCGGAGACACCCATCCTCAAGCGTCCGGTGCGGGAGCTTTTGGCCGCGGCGGCCGATGTGCTGGGCGCCGAGGCGTCGGTGGCGGAGGACGTCTACACCCTGGTGAAGAGCCGCATGGAGTCGTTTTTGGCTGAAACCTGGCCGGCTTCTGTTATCGCGCCCACGCTGGCCCGCGTATTCCCTTGGACCGCACTCAGCGAGCGCCTCGCCTTCCTGAAGGGGTTATCCCGCGACGCGGTCGACGAGGTGTCACAGGCGTACAAGCGGGTGCATCGAATCGCCCGCGATGCCGAAGGAACGGTGTACCCGGCCGCCTATCAGGGCGTCGAGGCGACGTTGGCCCAAAAGGCGGAAGCATGTCTGGCCGTACCCGCCGAAGATTTAAGCGGGTGGTGGCAGACCGTGGCTTCCATGCTTACGGATGTCGCGGCGTTTTTTGAAGACGTGTTAGTCATGGATCCGGACCCTGCAGTGCGGGCTGCCCGGTTGGGACTAGTGGTGCAAGTCGGCCAAGCATTAGGCCGCTACTACGCGTGGGACTTGCTGTAGACGAGGAGGGCCCGGATGGCCGAAACACGGGTTTACATTGTCTCCGATTCACTAGGTGAGACGGCCGAGCGGGTGGCGCACGGCGCCGCCATCCAGTTCGATACCGATGTGAGGATTGAACGGGTGCCGTATGTGGTGAATCAAGAGGGGATCGACCGGGTGCTGAACCGGGCGGTGCGCGGCTCGTCGGTCATTGTCTACACCATGGTGAGGCCGGAGCTGCGGGAGTATTTGGCCAAGGCGGCTGAAGATCGCGGCATCCCGCACGTGGATGTCATGGGCCCGGTTATGGGGGCCTTGCAACAAGTACTTCACACTCCTCCGCGCCTCATTCCCGGGCTTAGCCACCGCCTCGACCAGGAATACTTCGCCCGGGTTGAAGCGGTCGAATTTGCTGTGAAGTATGATGACGGCAAGGATCCGAAAGGGATCCGTGAGGCCGATGTGGTACTGTTAGGGGTGTCACGTACAAGCAAGACCCCGGTCAGCCTGTATTTGGCCAACCACCGCCTGAAAGTGGCCAATGTGCCGTTGGTGCCGGAAGTGCCGGTACCGGGCGAGGTATTTCGAGAAGGTCGTCTGAAGGCGGTTGGATTGATGATCGAACCGGAGCTGCTGATGTCGATTCGTCGGCAGCGCCTGAAAAGCCTGGGGCTCGGTTCGTCTGCGCAGTATGCCACGATGGAACGCATTATGGTAGAGCTGGATTATGCTTGGGATATTTTCAACCGGTTGAAGTGTCCGGTCGTCGATGTCAGCAATCATGCAGTCGAAGAAACCGCAACGCGGGTATTAGCGTTGCGCAATAAGGAGGCCACAGGTCAATGACGCGCTATGTCTACCCATTCGAGGAAGGTGACGGGCAAGATCGCAAGCGGCTCGGAGGGAAAGGTGCCGGCTTGGCAGAAATGAGCCGCATCGGACTTCCGGTTCCACCCGGATTCACCATCACGACGGAGGCGTGCAACGCGTATCAGGCATCGGAGCAGGTCCCAGACGGAATGATGGATGAGGTCTGGGACCACCTCGCTAAGCTGGAAGGCAAATTGGGCCGCAAACTCGGCCAGGTGGAGCGCCCGCTCCTCGTTTCGGTCCGTTCAGGAGCCCCCATTTCCATGCCGGGCATGATGGACACAGTACTCAACTTGGGGCTCAATCCGGATACCGCGGAAGGCATGGCCAGACTGACGGGCAACCGCCGGTTCGCGTTGGACAGCTATCGGCGGTTCATTCAAATGTTCTCGAACGTGGTCATGCACATGGAACACGCACAATTTGAACACATATTGGAGGCGGTGAAGCACCAAGCCAGCGTGCGGCTCGACACAGAGCTGAAAGAAGCCGACTTGGAAGAAGTCATCCGCCGTTACAAGGACTTAGTGCACCAGGAAACCAGGCGGTCTTTCCCGGACGATCCGAAAGAACAGCTGCAGATGGCGATTTTGGCCGTATTTGATTCCTGGCGGAACCCGCGCGCCATCGTATACCGACGGCTCAACAAGATTCCCGAAGATTTGGGCACGGCTGTCAACGTCCAGTCGATGGTGTTCGGCAACATGGGGGACACCTCCGCCACGGGGGTGCTCTTTACCCGCAATCCCAACACGGGGGAACCGGGCATGTACGGTGAGTACTTAACCAATGCCCAAGGCGAGGATGTGGTGGCGGGTATCCGGACGCCCAAGGAAATTGCCCAAATGGCCTCGGAAATGCCCAAAACCTATCAAGAACTGGTGGGTGTGTGCGAGCTTTTGGAACGCCACTACCGGGACATGCAGGACATCGAGTTCACCGTTCAGGAGGAGAAGCTGTACCTCTTGCAAACCCGGAGCGGCAAACGGACTGCCCGGGCTGCCGTCAAAATCGCGGTGGATCTGGCCGAAGCGGGGGTCATTACCCGGGATGAGGCGCTGGTCCGGCAGGATCCCGATCAAGTCCAGCGTCTCCTGTACCGCCAAATCGATCCCCATGCGGCTGTGGAACTCTTAGCCCAAGGATTGCCTGCTTCACCGGGGGCGGCCTCCGGCAAGGTGGTTTTCACGGCCGATGAGGCAGAGGCGCGTGGAAATGCTGGCGAAGCGGTGATCTTGGTGCGGCCTGAAACCACACCGGATGACATCCATGGGATTGTGGCAGCACAGGGCGTCCTCACCAGCCGCGGGGGTATGACCTCACATGCGGCTATTGTGGCGCGCGGAATGGGCAAACCGGCGGTGACCGGGTGTGAGGCCGTCAGAATTTCGCTGCCGGACGAAACCTTTACGGTGGATGGCCAGGTTATCGCCAAGGACACGGTCATCACCATTGATGGCGGCAGCGGCCGTGTCATGATGGGCCGGGTCGCGACGGTAGAGCCTGAGCTGTCTGAGGAATTTACCCAACTCTTGGAATGGGCCGACGAGACCCGGCGGCTGAAGGTGCACGCCAATGCCGACACGCCCGAAGATGCCGCCAAGGCCCGCGCGTTCGGGGCCGTGGGGGTCGGGTTGTGCCGTACCGAACACATGTTTATGGGGCAAGATCGCTTGCCCGTGGTGCAGGCTATGATATTGGCCGAGACCTTGGAAGAACGTCAGAAAGCCTTGCAGCAGCTCTTGCCGATGCAGGAGAGCGACTTCTATGGCATTCTCTTGGCCATGGACGGATACCCGGTCACGATTCGCCTTCTGGATCCGCCGTTGCACGAGTTCTTGCCGGACGTGCGGGAAACCGAAAAGGAGCTCGAGGATGTCAAGAAAGCCGGCAGAACCGCCGACGTTGACCACCTCGAGGCGGTCTTGCGCCGAGCCCGCAGTCTCTTTGAATTCAACCCGATGCTGGGATTCCGGGGCGTTCGTCTGGGCATCGTCTATCCTGAGATTTATGCCATGCAGGCCCGGGCTATTTTCCAGGCGCAGGCTCGTCTCCTCAAGGAAGGACATCATCCGGACGTCGAGGTCATGATCCCCCTGGTGGGCATACCGGAGGAACTGTCCCGCATGAAGGATATGGTCGAGGAGATTAACCACGAGGTCGGGCGGGAGCAAGCGGTGGAACTGCCTTATAAGATTGGCACCATGATCGAAGTGCCGCGGGCAGCCTTGGTGGCGGGCAGTATTGCCGAGCATGCCGAGTTCTTCAGTTTTGGCACCAACGACCTTACGCAAACCGCCTTTGGATATAGTCGCGATGACGCCGAATCTAAGTTCCTGCCGACCTATCTCGCCGAAAAAATCCTGTCCGACAATCCCTTTATGGTGTTGGATCGGAAAGGGGTGGGGCGGCTCATTGAGATCGCGGTGGCCGAAGGCCGCGCACAGCGGCCGTCGCTGAAGGTGGGGATTTGCGGCGAGCACGGCGGCGATCCCTCATCGATCGAATTCTGCCATCTCGCGGGCTTGAATTACGTGAGCTGCTCGCCCTTCCGGGTGCCGGTGGCGCGCCTGGCGGCGGCTCAGGCAGCGCTCAAGCATCGTGCGTAGCGGCGTGCAACGGGTCGTGTAGGGAGGGGGGCGCTCTGCCGAGCGTCCCCTCTGTTCGTGTAGAAACAACCCGGGTTGAGCCATCGTATGCAATGAGTCAAGGGGGTGGCATTGTGGTGGACCTGGTGACTCTGACGCCGGACGATTGGCGTCTGTGGCGGGCACTGCGCTTGGAGGCATTGCGGGAAGCGCCGGCTGCCTTCGGTTCCACGCTTGCCGACTGGCAGGGCGCTGGGGATCAGGAAGCGCGCTGGCGTCAGCGGCTTACCTCAGTACCCTTCAACCTGGTTGCCCAGAGCGGTGGGAAGCCGGCCGGCATGGTCAGCGGCCTGCGGAGCGGAGAGAATGCCGAGCTCATCTCTCTCTGGGTTGCACCCTTTGCGCGAGGGCAGGGGGTCGGGGACCGGCTTATCCTTGCCGTGGTGGACTGGGCGCGCGCTGCAGGCGCGCCACGCATCGTCCTCAGTGTCAAACAGGGCAATGAGCCAGCCGCTCGCCTATACCGCCGGCATGGTTTTGCCGAGACCGGTCAGAGTCCCGAATCGGAGCCTGGGGCGCCGGAGGACATGTTTGTCAAATCGCTCTAAGGGGGGCGCCGGAACGGAGATGGGAACCAATATGGACGGCCATACACCGCCGCAACCGGACGACACGGCAGCGGACATGATGCAAGAAGCCGTCCGGTTGGAACGGAGCGGGGCATGGGACGCTGCGCGTCAGCGCTATTGGTCCGTTCTTCAAGCCAACCCCGGCCATTATCGGGCCTTGATGAACCTAGCGGATTTGCTTCGGAAGACCGGGTATCGCAGCGCCGCCCGCCTGACCTGGCAAGAAGCGGCGCGCCTCTATCCGGGATTGGGCGAGCCTTGGTTGGCACTGGGGCATCTGGAACGCGAGGAGGAAGCGTGGCAGCTCTCGCGGACCGCATACGAAAACGCCATTGCTCGCAATCCGGCGTTATGGACCGCCCATCAGGGTCTCGCTTATGTATTGGATGCCTTAGGGGAAGCTCAGGGCGCGGCCCACCACCGCGATTTGGGTTTTACAGCTCAACCCCACATCACGATTCCGGGCGCCGGGACGGGAACACCTATCCGAGTCCTGCTGTTGGCCTCGGCCACGGGGGGCGACACGCCGTGGCTGGGACTTCTGGATTCCGGCCAATATCAGGTGGAAATCGTCGCCTCCGAATACTGGCCGCCCGCTCGCCGGCTGCCGCCTCACGATGTAATCGTCAATGCGGTGAGCGATGCTGATGCGGCCTGGTCTGCCATGGACGCGGCCGAGAGCTTGGCCGGCGTCAGCGGGCGGCCTATCGTCAACCCACCCGCGCTGCTCCGGGAGACAGGCCGCCATACGGTGGCGGAGCGCCTCAAACGTGTCCCTGGGGTGGAGACAGCACGGATCATCCGGTGTTCCAAGACCGCCTTGGGTGATGACGGGTTGGAGACGATAACCGGGGCCGGCTTCCAGTTCCCGGTTCTAGTCCGGGCCGTCGGCCATCACACCGGCCGGTATTTCGAGCGGGCCGATGACGTCGGGCGGCTTTCTGAAGCGGCTTCCCGCATGTCGGGTGAGGAACTGTGGATTGTGGAATGGCTCGAGACTCCGCACCACGGCGACACGCCCTATCGCAAGTACCGGGTGATGATGATTGACGGCCGCCTGTATCCGGTTCACGCCGCCTGGTCCCGCGATTGGAAGGTGCACTATTTTTCCCGTACGGCCTCGCCGGCCAGCCAAATGCTTCATGAGCGGTTTTTGCAGGACATGCCGGGCCAGGTGGGGCCGCGCGCCATGGAAGCCCTCGAGGCCATTCAGCAGGAGTTGCATCTCGATTACGGCGGCATCGATTTCGATGTGTTGCCGGATGGAACCGTTCGGGTCTTTGAGGCCAATGCCACCATGGTGGTGCCTCCACAGCCGATAATCCTCTCCGCGGTGTCCGATCTCATCCGCAGCCGGATCTGAATCGGGCTGGGAGCGGGTCTCCGCACCCCGACGAATGGGTTCGGTCTATGATATAATGAGGAAATGGGACGTGGGGACATGCAATCCAACCACAATCTCCGCTGGCTCTATACGGGCCGCGCACTTCGCAGCTTCATCACCGCATTTCTCACGGTTATCTTTCCGCTCTATCTTGCCAAATCCGGATACAGTGCCAGCCGCATTGGCTTGGTGCTGGCTCTGTCGGGCGCCGTGACCGTGCTGCTGGTTGCGGGCGTGGGCCTGTTCGCCGATTTTTACGGCCGGCGGCGCGCTATTTTGGGACTGGCTGCGCTGTCGGCGCTGGGCGGTATGGTCATGGGGCTGAGTCATGGGTTTTGGCTCGCTGTGTTAGCGAGCGGCCTGGGCGGTGTGGGGCGGGGCGGCGGAGCCGGCAGCGGCGGATCGTGGGGCCCGGTGTTTCCGGCAGAACAACCGCTGGTCTCGGAGTCAGTGGACCCCGATAAACGAACCTGGGCCTTCGGCCGCATTTCTTTTATTGGGGTTCTAGCGGGGGCCGTGGGCTCGGTGGTGGCCGGGGTGCCTGATTGGCTGCATCAGCAGGGATGGACCTGGATTGCCGGTGATCGCCTCCTTTTCTTGGCGGGAGCCGTCCTGTCGCTCGGCATGGCGCTTGTGACGCTGCCAATCCAGGAGCGCCCGCGCGAGGCTGTGAGTAAGGAGGAGGGGCCGCCGCCCATCCCGCTGAAGACTTTGATGGGACGGCTGGGATTGACCAATGCTTTGAATGGTCTCGGATTCGGGTTTCTCGGTCCAATGCTGACCTATTGGTTTTACCGCCGTTTCGGCGTCGGTTCGGCTGAAATTGGGCTCCTGTATACGGCCATTAATCTGGCGTCGGCCTTCCCTTATTTGTGGTCGTCCGTGCTGGCCAAACGGCTGGGCGCCGTCAAGACTGTCACCGTGACACGCGGCGTGGGCCTGGCGATGATGCTGGCCATGGTGTTCATGCCTAATTTTTGGTTGGCGGGCTTCTTTTATCTCTTGCGCATGGTCTTTAACTCGCTGGGGATGCCAGCCCGCCAATCGTTTGTCATGGGGGTGAGCGAAAGCCGCTATCGGAGCCGCGTCTCAGCCTTCAGCTCGCTGCCCTCGCAAATTACGTCCATGATTACCCCAGCCGTGGGCGGCATCCTCATGGAAAGTATTTTGGACATTCCCATTTACGGAGCCGTGTTCTTCATGACCCTGAACTTAGGAACCTACTGGTGGTCATTTAGACAAGTGCCCGAAGAAGGGCGCCAACGGGAGCCCTCGTCTTAGGTGAAGTTTTGGATTCCAGCAGGAAAATTAGGATTGATGACGAATTTTGATCGGTACGAACGGGAGTGATTCCCATGGCCTATGAGAGTCGGCAGGATTGGATTGATGCCGTGCGTCAGGCGGTTGACATTGTCGAGGTGGTTGGTCGGCATGTTCCGCTGAAACGAAAAGGCCGTCATTGGTGGGGGCTCTGTCCGTTTCACGCGGAGAAAACGCCGTCGTTCAGTGTCGATTCTGAGCAACAGTTGTTTTATTGTTTCGGGTGCCACCAGGGCGGGACCGTATTCACCTTCCTGATGAATGTCGAGGGGCGTGAATTTCGGGACGTAGCGGCGGCTTTGGCCGAGGAGGCAGGAATTCCCGAGCCGGAGGACGCCCAACGGCCTGCGGATCCCCATCAGCGCTTGAAAGCGGTGCTGGAGTGGACCCAGGAGTATTTTCGCGAGGGCTTCCGCCGGCATGAGGCTCCCATGATGAAGTACTTAGGCGACCGGGGGGTGGAACCCAGTCAAGTCGAACGCTTCATGGTGGGATTTGCCCCAGACGGCTGGAGTGGATTGAAGGACCTGCTGGCGCGGCGCGGTGTGAGTCTAGACGAGATGGTTGAGGCGGGAGTCGTGGTGCGTCGCGAGCAAGGCGGCGGCTATGACCGGTGGCGAGGGCGGCTCATGTTTCCGATTTGGAACGGGGAGGGCCGGGTCGTCGCGTTTGGTGGCCGCGCCTTGAAACCGGACCAGGAGCCGAAGTATCTCAACTCCCCGGAAACCGCGCTGTTCCATAAAGGACAGCTGTTATATGCCAGCCATTTGGCTCGTCCTAGTTGGCGCAAAGGGTCTCCTGTGTTAATTGTTGAGGGTTACTTTGACGTGGTGGCGTGCCACCAGTCAGGGCTGACTCAGGCTGTCGGACAACTGGGGACGGCGCTCACCGATGTTCATGCGCGGTATCTGGCCCGTTACACGGAGGAGGCGGACCTGCTGCTGGATCAGGATGCGGCGGGACTGGAGGCCATGCGACGAGCGTTCATGACTCTCGCGGGCCAGAGCTTCAAGGTGAACGTGGTGACACTGCCGGAGGGCATCAAGGACCCGAGTGAATTGGTGCAGCGAAAGGGCAGTGAAGCGTTGAAACGGGCTGTAGAGCAGAAGATGCCGTACGTCGAGCATGCCATCCAGCATGCATCGCGGCTTTCCGGTCTCATGAATCCGCGCGGTCGGGCTGAGGCGGTGGATCATCTGAAGCCGTTGATCCAGGCGGTCAAGGACCCGGTTGAGCGGGCAGGATATGTGGAGATGGTCGCAAGGATGCTCAGAATTCAACCACAAATCCTATCACAAAGTTTTGGGGGTACGCAAGGGGTCCGGCATACAATCCCAAAAATTAGGCATAATATGGAGGTGACAGCGTCTGTCAAGCGAGGCCTGCCTCCTGTCGAGGTGCGGCTGTTGACGGCGTTGAAGAACCATCCGGATCAGGTGGAGAGGGTCAAGCAGGCACTGCCTGAGTGGGCGGCAGAAACTCCGGTGGCCGTGGTATTGGAGGCCATTGTGCAGGGACGGACGCTTTCTCCCGGCGAATGGCTCCATGACGCGGATGGCCCGGCTGTCGAATCGTTGTTGGCGGCCATGGCGCAGTATCAAGAACCAGATGGAGGGAATGCGGCCATCGACGATTTAGTGTGGGCCCTGGGGCGCGAATCCGCCCAGCGTCGATATGACGAGATACAGGAACTGGCGCGGCAAGGCGCGGCCAGCCGGGAATTGATAGACGAAGCGATGCGGCTGGGAGCGCGCATCGGGTTGTACCAGCATCGGAGGGAGGGATAGACATGGCTCAGGGAAAAGGCAGCGTGCCGCAGATCGACGAAGTGAAGCAGCTAATCCGGCGGGGACAAGAGCGCGGGAAACTGTCCTACAGTGAAATTGTTGACACCCTGCAGTCGGTGGATCTTCCTCCTGATCAGATTGACAGCATCTACGAGATGTTTGGGGAACTGGGAATTGAGCTGGTGGGCGAGCAAGTAACGCTTGAGGCTGAGCATGGCCCGTCGCCGGATGACGTGGAACCGGAGGTTGAGGAGCCGGAGCGCGAGGTCGCAGTACCGGACGGGGTGGCGATTGACGACCCGGTCCGCATGTACCTGAAGGAGATTGGGCGGGTTCCGCTGTTAACCGCTGAAGAAGAGGTCGAGCTGGCCAAACGGATTGAGGCGGGCGACGAGGAAGCGAAGCGGCAGTTGGCGGAAGCCAACCTGCGCTTGGTGGTCTCTATCGCCAAACGGTATGTGGGCCGTGGAATGTTGTTCTTGGATTTGATTCAGGAGGGCAACTTAGGACTCATCAAGGCGGTCGAGAAATTCGACTACCGCAAGGGGTACAAGTTCAGCACCTATGCCACCTGGTGGATTCGGCAGGCCATCACCCGAGCTATTGCGGACCAGGCCCGCACTATCCGGATTCCCGTGCACATGGTGGAGACCATCAACAAGCTCATTCGGGTACAGCGCCAGTTGCTGCAGGAATACGGACGGGAACCCCTGCCGGAAGAGATTGCCAAGGAAATGGGCATCACGGTGGAGCGGGTGCGGGAAATCTTGAAGGTGGCGCAGGAGCCGGTCTCTTTGGAAACGCCGATTGGGGAAGAGGAAGACTCCCATTTGGGCGACTTTATCGAGGACGAAGATGCTCCCGCCCCGGCGGAAGCCGCCGGGTACCAGCTGCTCAAAGAGCAGTTGGAAGAGGTGTTGGATACCCTCACCAACCGTGAAGAGAAAGTGTTGCGCCTGCGATTCGGCCTGACAGACGGGCGAGCTCGGACCTTGGAGGAGGTCGGCCAGGTATTCGGAGTCACGCGGGAGCGGATTCGGCAAATCGAGGCCAAGGCGCTTCGCAAGCTGCGTCATCCAACACGCAGCAAAAAGCTGAAGGACTATCTGGACTAACGGGGATTTTCGGCACGAGGGGACGCCGTTGAGCGTCCCCTTTTTCACGGGTTAAATCGAGCCGCTGACTCCGTAATATCGGGCCTTGGTCAATCGTCTTCACACGGGAAAAGATTTTTGGCATCGGGGGCACATGGACATACTAGCCCCAATCGTTATAGAGTAGGGACTAGCGAAGAGGAGCGTGACGCATCATCTGCGGAATAGCGGGCATTTGGCGGCGGGACCGAACGGTCTCACAGCAAGAATTGGAGCTGATGCTGGAGGCTTTGCGGCATCGTGGTCCTGATGGCGACGGATCCTTTTTGGAACGGGGTCTCGGTCTCGGTATGCGCCGACTGGCCATATTGGATGTCGCCAATGGACACCAGCCCTATGTTTCGGAAGATGGGCAGATTGTGGCCGTGTATAACGGCGAGGTATACAACTATCCGGAGCTGAAACAACTAGTCGTGTCGCGCGGCCACCAGCTTCGCAGCGGAGCCGACGGCGAGGTTATCGTTCATCTCTACGAAGAATTTGGCGCCCCCTTTTTGGAGCGGGTAACCGGCATGTTTGCCTTGGCGATTTGGGACCGGCGCCGTCAGGAGCTATTGCTGGCGCGTGACCGGATCGGACAAAAACCCTTGTATGTGCTGGAATCCGACCACACTTTTGCATTCTCTTCGGAAATCAAGGCATTCATGGGGATGGAACGCTTTCAGCCCGAAATTGACGAGCGCGCCATTTCCAGTTACCTGGCCCACCGGTTTGCCCCGGCTCCGCAGACCCTGATCAAGAATGTCACCAAACTCCGACCCGGTGAAGCGCTGCGAGTGAAACGCGATGGCCGCAAGGAACGATGGCTGTACTGGGAGCCGAACTTGGAAGAGCCGTCCAGCGAAGGCACGTTGGCGGATTGGGCTGAACAGTTGGATCACCTATTGCAAGAGGTGGTAGTGAGCCACCTAGCCTCCGATGTTCCGCTGGGCATGTTCTTGTCCGGCGGCGTGGACTCCAGTGTGTTGACGGCCTTGGCGGCACGGTCCCACCAGGGACCCCTGCATGCCTGGTCGGCGGCGTTTCCCGCCACATATCCGGGCTATGATGAGTTCGCGTGGGCCAAAAAGGTTGCGGATCAATATCAGACGCCGATTCATCGGGTCGACGTGGATCCCACCATCACGCCCGATCGGGTGCGTGAACTGGCCTACATTCTGGATGAACCGATGGCCGATCCGACGGTATTGCCGTTGGATGGGGTGGCCGAGGCCGCCAGCCGCGAGAACACGGTGATGATCTCTGGGGAAGGCGCCGACGAAATTTTTGGCGGTTACGCCGGCTATGGCGAGGTGCAGAGTTTAGCGTGGATCCGTCGCCTGCCCCCGGCGTTGCGAACGTGGTGGATAGCACATAATTTTAAGGGGTCTGGCGCCATGAAGCGGGCCGGGCAGCCCATCAGCGAACGGTACCGCGGCGTGGGCTTCACCTTTGATGAGGCGGAACAGGCGCAGCTTTTGGTACCAGGACTGCGCCATGCCGACCGCACGGCTCCCATCCGCGAATATTGGGAGACCCATCGCGGTCTCTCGGAACTTCAGGCGATGCAGGGATTCGACGTACGATGGTTTCTGCCGGACGACGTCCTTTTGAAAGCCGATCGTATCGGCATGCATCACAACATTGAGATTCGGGTGCCGTACTGCGATCACCAGATTGTCGAACTCGCGCTCAAGATCCCCTTGGCGCTGCGGCGCGCCCGGCGTTACGACAAGCGGGTTTTGCGGCGCGTGGCGGAGCGATATCTCCCCAGTGAGGTCGTCTACCGACCCAAGCGCGGGTTTCCCACGCCGCTCACCGCGCTCCTGGCTGGTCCTCTCTATGACATGGCCTACGACACGCTGACCGACCCGCAATTCAAAAGCCTCGGCTGGTTTCAAGCCGAGGCTGTCGAGGGACTGCTGGGACAGTTGGCGGGTCGCTCTCCGATTGCCGCACGCAAGGTATATGCTCTATTGATGCTGGAGCTTTGGCGCCAGGAACTTGTCGTTCGCGGAAGTGAGCGGCTTAATGGCGCGCTTCGCTCACGGACAGCGCTTCTTCAAACACCCCAGATGTGAGCGCGGGTCCTGCGGCCGATCCCCCGGGCAGAGCCCGGGCCGAGACTCCATAGGCGGAACGCGCTTGCCGGATGATAAGGGCAACGCGTTCCCGGGCGGCCTGGATTCGATAGATGTGGTAATCGCAAAAGTCCGGATCGGACCATTCAAAGGCGTGTTCGGCCTGGGCCAGTTCCCGCAAGGCCTGGTCTAGGGCTTCCCGCCAAGGGTTAACGCGCGGGGACGCTGCCATGACATTCTCTCCTTTTGACCATCCGATTTTGCGCCTGTCCCAAACATTGCGGAACGGCGATATTGCATGATATGCACCCCACAGCAAGAATATGACATAATCTGGAAAAAAGTTCTAGACGATCCACAAAATTCCTCCCATTCAAACTTATTGCGCCAGTCTTGCCCCGAAGTGCTAGCATAGAGGCAGAAAGCGAAAACGAGCGTCGAGGGCCCAGGAATTATTCCCCGTCGGTGTGTCCGAGGAGGCCCTCCCCGCCCTCACTGTTGGAGGGGTGACTCATATGGCAACAGCAGTACAAAAGCGCCGGGTTCGACTGACCACACCACTGATCCGCGTGAATGGCGAACTGAAGCCGGCGACTTGGGAGGAAGCGCTGAGCCGGGCTGCGGAATTGTTCCGGCCGCTCATTGCGGACGGCAGCGGCGATGCCTTAGCCGTCTTTAGCTGTTCGAAGTCAACGAATGAATTAAATTACTTGGCGTCCAAGTTTGCGCGTTCCGTATTCCGGACCAATAACGTGGACTCCTGTAACCGGACCTGACACGCCCCGTCGGTCGCGGGTCTCGCGGCTGTGTTTGGGAGTGGTGCCAGTACCAGTTCCTATGAGGAGTTCGAGAATACCGATTTCATTTTGCTGGTGGGGTCCAACGCTGCCGAAGCGCACCCGATCATGTTTCACCACATGATGAAGGGGGTTCGGAAGGGGGCAACTTTGGTCGTAGTCGATCCACGGCGGACGCTCACCACTAAGCGAGCCCACGAACACTTGCAAATTGCTGTTGGCAGCGATATTGCGTTGATTAATTCCATGATTCATGTCATTTTACGGGACGGCTTGGAGCATCGCGCATTTATTGCCGGCGCCACCAGCAACTTTGAGGAACTCAAGGCGTCGGTGCAGGATTGGACCCCGGAGCGCGCCGAGGGGATTACGGGAATTGAAGCGGCCCGTATTGAATCCATTGCCCGAGCGTATGCCGAGGCGCCGCGGGCCATGATCGGGTGGACGCTGGGTATTACCGAACATCACAATGCAGTCGACAATGTCTTTGCCCTCATCAATCTGTCATTGGTGACGGGTCACGTGGGCCGGTATGGATCGGGATTGAATCCCCTGCGGGGACAAAACAACGTACAGGGCGGAGGCGACATGGGGGCATTGCCCAACCGCCTGCCAGGATTCCAGGACATCGCCGATCCGGCGGTGCGGACATCGTTTGAAACGGCGTGGGGCGTACCCATATCCGGAACGCCGGGATTGAACCAATCGCAAATCTTTGACGCCATGGCCCATGGCACGGTGCGCGGGCTGTATGTGATTGGCGAAAATCCAATCGAATCCGAGGCCAATCAGCACCACGTGCGCCAACTGTTTCAAGGCTTGGATGCATTGGTCGTGCAAGATATCTTCCTCACCTCAACGGGGGAAATGGCGGATGTTGTGTTCCCGGCCCGGGTCTCCTTCGCGGAGAGTGCGGGAACCTATACCAACAGCGAGCGGCGCGTGCAGTTGGTGCAGCCGGCCCGTAAGGCGCCCGGGGAGGCCCAGGATGACATCTGGATCGTGACGCAGCTGGCGAACGCACTCGGCGCGGAGTGGCCGACGTTGGATGCTGAAGGGGTATTTGACGAGATGCGCCACCTGGCACCTAATTTCCGCGGCATGACGTACAACCGGATTCGTGAACGGCACGGCCTGCAGTGGCCCTGCCCGGACGAGTCGCACCCGGGCACCCAAGTTCTGCACACTCGGTTGTGGGAGGATCCGGTGACGGCGAAGGCGCCCTTCAGTCCGGTAGATTGGGAACCGCCGGTGGAGATGCCCGATGCCGAGTATCCTTTCCTGCTGACCACCGGACGGCGTTTGGCATTCTTCAACACCGGGATTCAGTCGAACGTTTATGACCACCCGCACAAGGTGGGGGAGTGGATGGAGATGAATCCCGAGGACGCCGAACGGCTCGGTGTGGAGGATGGGAATCTTGTCAACGTGGCGTCCCGGCGTGGCGAGCTGACCGTGGGCATTCGGCGCTCCAATGCGGTGAAACCTGGGGTGGTGTTTTTAACCTTCCACTTCCCGGATCACGTGAAAACCAATGTGCTGTCCATCGACGCGACCGATCCCAAGTCGGGGACGGCTGAGTTCAAGGCGGCCGCCGTGCGGATCGCCAAAGCGGAGGCGAAGCATGCGGACTGAAACGGAAGAACAAGTGCGTTCCATCTTGGGAGCTATGCCGCGCGAGCGGGCGTCGCTCCTGCCCGCGCTGTGGGCGGTGGTGGACAAAATGGGCTGGGTCGATCAGGAGCGCCTGGAAGCGGTGGCGGTGGTGTTGAACTTGCCCACAGCCGACGTATACGGCGTGGCCTCCTTTTATGCGATGCTGCCGACTGACGGACGCACGCAGGTGCGGGTGTGTAACGATGTGCTGTGCCATCTGGCGGGGAGCCAGCACCTTATGGCCGACCTGCGCGCAAACGGATTGGACGCGGTATCTTGGCCCTGCCTCGGGCGGTGCGATCAGGCCCCGGCCGCCTTGGTGAATCAGCGGCCGGTCGTGCAGGCCACGGCCGAGAAGGTCCAACGGGCCGCTCAGGGAGGGGCATGAGCATGCGCGAATATCGGTTGCTGCCCCAGGATTCGGTCCGGTCGCATCCGGCCAGCTATGAACGCTTCGTGGAGCGGGGATTCGAGCGAGCGGTGCGCCGCGCCCAATCCTTGAGTCCCGGGGAACTCATCCGCGACGTGAGCGATGCGGGTATTTTAGGCCGCGGAGGAGCCGCATTTCCCACCGGACGCAAGTGGGCGAGCGTGGCTGACGCCCCGTTTAGCCCCAAGTATGTGGTGATGAATGCCGATGAAAGTGAGCCGGGCACCTTCAAGGACCGGGTGTTACTGATGGATGACCCATTGGGCGCCCTCACCGGGATGATTATCGCCGCGCGGGCGGTGGGTGCTCAAAGAGGGTATGTCTACATTCGCGGCGAGTACCAGGATGTCGAGGCGCGGGTGGCTGACGCGCTAGCCATGCTCAAGGAGCACGGATTTCTCGGCGATGGATTCTCCATCGAAATCCGCCGAGGCGCGGGAGCTTACATTGCAGGAGAAGAAACTGCGCTCTTTAACTCGATTGAAGGGCGACGTCCGGAGCCGCGCGTCAAGCCGCCCTTTCCGACGGTGCACGGGTTGTTTGGCAAGCCCACGTTGATCCAGAACGTCGAGACGCTGGCTAATGTGGCGGTGCTGCTGAGTGAGAGCGTGGCCTGGTTTCGAGAAAAGGGCACAGAGAAAACACCCGGTACCAAACTGGTTTGTCTCAGCGGAGCGGTCAAAAATCCCGGCGTGTACGAAGTGGCCTTTGGCATCCCATTGAAGGACATTCTCTTTTCCGAGGCGCTGGGCGGCGGGCTGGCGCCGGGACGCACGCTCCGGACGGTCCTTTTAGGTGGGGCGGCTGGCACCTTTTTGACGCCGCAAGAGCTGGACGAGGCGCAATACGACTATCCCTCGTTGCGCCGTCTGGGAGCCAGCATTGGATCGGGAGCGGCCATGGTGTTTGACGACACGGTGGCCGTGGAGGACGTGCTGAAGCTCTTGGCGCACTTCTTCGCCGACGAGTCGTGCGGGCAGTGTGTGCCTTGCCGGGTTGGAACCCGGCGGTTGGTGGAGCTTTTAGACAGCCCGGACGGATTTGACGATGCCGAACGGCTTCGGGATCTGGGCCGGGCCATGCAGGATGCGTCGATCTGCGGGTTGGGCCAGACGGCCCCTTTGGCACTGTTGTCCTACATGGATCGACCGACTTTATGGAAAAGGAGTGCGGTCTGATGGCGGATATCACCCTCACAATTGATGGGGTCCAGGTGACGGTTCCGGAAGGCAGTACGGTTCGGGAGGCATGCAGCCACTCGGGGGACGCCCCGCCGGTTTTGTGCTTCCATGACAACTTGACCGCGGCCAATGCGTGTCGCGCCTGTGTGGTGGAGGTGGAGGGCAGCCGGGCCTTAGTGGCATCGTGCAGCCGCCAAGCGGAACCAGACATGGTGGTCCATACCCGGTCGGAGCGGGTCGTGAATGCCCGGCGCGTGGTCGCGGAGCTTTTGGCCTCGACCTCGGATATCAGCTTGGCTCCCAGCGTTCAGGAGCTTCTGGCCGCGAATGCCGGGGACGCCGCCCGGTATCGCACCGGCGCGACATGGGAGCAGCCCGTTCTCGACGACAATCGCCTCTACGTGCGCGACTACGCGAAATGCATCTTGTGCTACCGCTGTGTGGAAGCATGTGGCGAGGATGCCCAGAATACGTTTGCTATCACTGTCGCGGGCCGGGGGTTTGAAGCGCACATTGATGCCGGATTCGGCCGTGCCATGCCGGACTCGGACTGCGTGTTCTGCGGCAACTGCGTGGCGGTATGCCCCACCGGGGCGCTGATCGATCGCTCGGAATACACGCTGCGTCAGGCTGGGGCTTGGCAAGAGGATGCCATCACCACGACGGAAACGGTCTGCTCGTATTGCGGGGTGGGATGCGACTTGGAGCTTCATGTACTGGACAATCAGGTGGTGAAGGTGACCTCGCCCATGGACCATCCGGTCACGCACGGCATGTTGTGCGTCAAAGGTCGGTATGCATACCAGTACGTGCAGATTGAAGATGAAATGCCGGAACGCGCCTAAGCACGGCGTTTCCGAAGGGGGGCTTTCACATGGCGGAACAGGTGCCGGATTTGTCCTTAGTGCGCCGACTGAAAGCCAAAGGCCGATATGAAGAGGCGGAGCGCCAGCTTGCGGTTTGGCTGGAAGGGGACCCGGATAGTCCTCGGCTGCGCTTCGAGATGGCTTCAGTGCTGGATAACCAAGGGCGGGAGCAAGACGCCATTCCCTACTATGAGGCGGCATTGGCCGGCGATTTGGATCCGGCCCATCGCGTTGATGCGCTGTTGGGCCTGGGCTCCAGTTTGCGGGTGGTGGGCCGGACGCATGATTCCCATCGGGTCATGGCCGGCGCCTTAGAGGAGTTTCCACATCACCTGGGCCTTAAGGTCTTCTATGCGTTGACGTTGGAGCAGATGGGGAACTTTGGGGACGCGATTTCCCTGCTCTTGGATATCATCACGGAAAGCGGCAAAGCGGAGTCCTTGGACGCCTATCGCGCAGGACTCCGCTATTACCGCGACCATCGTCACGATTTTCGGCCTCAGACTTAGGAGATCACGCGCGCCACGGTCAGGCCATCTCCGATGGGGAGAACGAGACTCTCCAGACGCGGGTGGTCTGCAGCCTGCTGATTGAACGTGCGAATGGCGTCGACGGCAGGGCCGGTCGCGTCCGGGTCCAACACCCGGCCTCCTTGCAGGGTGTTGTCTGCGGCAATGATAGCCCCGGGGCGGGCCAGCCGCAGGGCATAATCCAGGTACACGGGGTAGTTGTCCTTGTCCGCGTCAATGAAGAAGAAATCGAAGGTGCGGCCTTCCTCGTGGAGCTGGGCCAGCGTGTCTGCGGCGGGGCCCACGCGATAGGTGACGCGGTCTTTTAGTCCCGCGCGGGTTAAGTTGGCCAGAGCCACATCCCGGTAGTCCGGCTGCAGTTCCAGGGAGGTCAGGGTGCCTCCCGGCGGCAGGGCGCGCCCCAGCCAAATACCGGAATATCCGCCCAACGCCCCAATTTCCAATACGTCGCGGCTCCCCGCAACCCGAATTAGCCAATGCAAGGCAGCGCCGGTTACGGCGGGTACGAAAATGGCGGGCATGCCGCGTGCGATGATGTCCGCCTTGACATCTTTGAGAATGTTGTCTTCGTGTACAAAGACCTGGTCGAGATACTGGTCGAAAGTCATAGGTTCCTCCCTCTTCGGACCACGTCCACGGGTTAGGACTTGCGCATCAACTCCAAAACTTCCCGCCGCATTTCGGGCTGGGTTTGGAATACGCCGCGGGCAGCGGTTGTGATGGTACGGCTGCCGGGCTTTTGAATCCCCCGCATGGACATACACAAGTGCTCTGCCTCAATCATGACGAGAGTGCCGGCAGCCTGCAAGGCTTCGTTCAACGTTTCCGCAATCTGATTGGTCAGGCGCTCCTGCACCTGGGGTCGGCGGGCGTACGCTTCCACCAACCGGGCCAGCTTGGAGAGGCCGGTCACCTCATGATTTTGGGGCAAATAGGCGACGTGAGCGACGCCGAAAAAGGGCAGCAGATGGTGTTCGCAGGCGGAGTAAAAGGGGATGTCTTTGACCAGCACCACCTCTTCGTGGTCCACGTGAAAACGGGTGTCCAGCACCTCGGCCGGATTCAGGGATAGTCCGGAGAAAATTTCAGCATACATCCGGGCGACGCGCGCCGGCGTATCGACCAATCCCTCGCGGCTGGGGTCCTCTCCGACTGCCTCCAAAATCATCGCGACCGCCCGCGCGATTTTGGCTTGGTCCACGGCGCTTGCAGGGGAGGACAATGTTTCCGCGAAGTTCCAGGATTCCTGGTCCGCAACGTCGTTGGTGAATTTGCCGTCAGCCATTCAATGCCTTCTCTCTATATGAATCACAACAGTGTTTGAGTCCGCTCTGACTATCCGCCAATCCGAAACATCTCCACTTTGGGAAGCGGAGTGGTGTGCTCAGAACGTTCCTCCGAATATCGGACGGTTCGCGTCCGCCAAATGTTAACAATCTGCGCCCGCAATTCGTCGTCGCTGGCACCGTCCCGAAGAGGGGTACGCAAATCGTAGCCGCGTTGACCGAAGAGGCATAGATACAACTGGCCCTCCGGAGACAGACGCGCCCGCGAACAGGCGCCGCAAAAGGGCTGCGTGACCGAGGTAATGACGCCAAACTCGCCGCCGCCATCCAGATACCGATAGCGGCGCGCGACATCGCCGGGCCGGTCTGGAGTGAGGGCCTCGATGGGCCATTCTTGGCTGATGCGCTGGACAATCTCTTGGGCAGGGACAACATCATCCATGCGCCAACCGTTCGCCGTACCCACATCCATGTATTCGATGAAACGCAGAACTTGCCCAGTGTGCCGGAAATGGGCCGCCATGGGAATGATGTCGTGGTCGTTGACGCCGCGCTTGACCACCATATTAATCTTGACGGGCGTCAACCCAGCGTCTGCGGCTGCTTGGATCGCGTCGAGGACCCGCTCGACCGGAAATCCGACATCGTTAATGGACTGAAAGACGTCATTGTCTAGGGAGTCCAAGCTGACTGTGACACGACGCAAACCGGATTCGGCAAGCTTTTGCGCCCGATCGGGGGTTAAGAGGGCGCCGTTGGTCGTCATGGCAATGTCGTCGATGCCCTCGATGCCATGGAGCCGTTCAATCAGCGTGTCCACATCGCGGCGCACCAGGGGCTCTCCACCCGTGATGCGCAGCTTATGCACGCCCAGATCACGAAAGATGGCCGCCAAGCGCGCAATTTCTTCGAATGTTAACAGCTCTCGACGGGGCAAAAAGGCGAACGAGGGACCAAAGACCTCCTTGGGCATGCAATAGACACAGCGAAAATTACAACGGTCCGTCACCGAGATGCGCAAGTCATGCAGGGGACGTTGCAGGACATCCACCAATTCCGTCATTCTGTCCCTCCTTCCCTTAGGTAAGCCTTCTCACCTTATTGTATCACGAGGGTGCCCGGAACCGCTTTGTCCCATGACAAAGCGGCGCGGTCGAGTCGCGCCGCTCTTCGGCTGCCAGCGCTATAGCACGCCGTCGCGTGCCATAGCGCGCAAGTCGCGCTTCAAAATCTTGCCGCTGGCGTTGTGGGGGAGTTCGTCCACGAAGCGGTACTGTACCGGCAGCTTATAGGACGCGATGCGGTCTTTGGCGAAGAGCCGCAAGCTCTCTCCGTCCACGGGCGACCCTGCTTTTTTCACCACGACGGCTGCCACCTCTTCCCCGTAGATGTGGTGGGGAACGCCGATGACAGCGCATTCCACCACGTCCGGGTGTTGGTAGAGTACGTTCTCGACCTCTGCAGGGTAGATATTCTGGCCGCCGCGGATAATCATATCCTTCTTACGGTCAATGATGTAAAGGAAACCCTCATTGTCCATGTAGCCAAGGTCGCCGCTGTGATACCAGCCGTTTTGTATGGCGTCAGCCGTTGCCTCGGGGTTCTTGTAGTAGCCCTTCATCAAATTGACGCCTTGGGTGACCACCTCCCCTACGACCCCGGGGGGCGCCTCTTTATCGTCGTCGCCGAAGATGGCGATGGTCATGCCGGGGAGGGGGCGGCCCACCGATCCGGGCTTGGTCAGGGCATAGTCACCGTCAAGACCCGAGATGGCCGGGCTGTTTTCGGTCTGCCCATACAGATTCTTAATGGGCGCTTTGGGAAAACGGCGTTGGATGGTCTGAATGGTCTCAACCGGCATGAGGCTGGCACCATAGGTGAGGATGCGGAGGTCCGGGAAATTCTCCGCGCGGAAGGCCGGATCCTGCAGCAGGATGTGATACATGGCGGGGACGCCGAAGAACACCGTCACGCGTTCGTCTTTGAGGAGTTGATGGACGCGTTTGGGCGAAAACTCGTCAACCACGGCCGTAGCGCCGACCGTTAACGGGGCCTGCAAAAAGACGTGCTGGGCGCTGTGGAACACGGGATACAACGACACCACGCGATCGCCCGGCGCAATGCCGATCAGGGTGCTGGTGGATTGATAGAACTGATAGGCGATGTTGGCGTGGGACAGCATGACGCCTTTGGGGTGGCCCGTGGTTCCGGAGGTGTAGAGAATCAACGCCACGTCATCCGCTTGCACCGCGGATGGATCGACGGGGTCCGACGCCGCATCCTGGAGATGGCGGTGGAACTGCGAGAGAGCCATCCGTTGCCCTTGATAGTCTTCGGGCAGTTGGGCGATGAGGGCATCGTCCGTGACGATGAGCTGGGGCTCGGCGTCAGTGGTGATATCCGCCACCTCAGGACGGGCCAATTTGGTGTTGAGCGGCACGAACGTCATGCCGGACGCCAGCACCGCCCAATACAACACGAGATAGGGCCAATCGTTGCCCAACATGGCGGCCACGCGGTCGCCGGCCCTCAGCCCTAGGGACTCAAGACCGCGTTGGTGTTGGTATATCCGCCCGGTCATCTCGTGGTAAGTCATGCGTCCGCCCGGAGCGACCACAGCTTCCCGGTCGGGGTACTGCTCGGCCATGGCTAACACTTGCGGCCAGGCCTTGGTGAATGTCGTTTTTGGTATCGATGGACCAACGGCAGGCATGGTAGGACCTCCTACAGGCAATTTAGGGGGAATTCGCGATCAGGAGGGCTTTTCCTGCAAGCATCTTCCGGAAAGCTTTTGAACGTGCCAGAGCGGCCGTTGACTGCGCGATGTCGGTAAATGGGCCGACGGAATCTCGAATCCGGCGTAGAGTATGGTGTAATGGAAGGGAATTGGGCCAGAAAGGATGGGGACGATGGATATTCCACCGACGCCGCAATCGGAGCGTTTGCATGACCGCTGGGTGCAGCACCGGATCCGCCAGCGGGTGGTCGGCACCTTGTCGGTGTTGGAGGACGTAATTTATATTCTGTTGGCGGTCCTGTTCTTCCTGGCATCGCTCTACATTATGGCTGACGCCGTCATCTCGGCCAACTGGCACTCGATCACCAGCCTGGTGGGAACCACGTTGGATCGATTCCTGTTGGTCTTGATGCTGGCCGAGTTGCTGCATACGCTGTTGATTTTCCTGAGGACGCACCGCTTCCGCCATCAGCCCTTTTTGGTGGTGGGAATCATCGCCGCGATCCGGAGGATTTTAGTCATCACGGCTCAACAGGTGACTGATTTCGGCCATGCTTTGGGACCCTATCTGTGGGATTTGGGGCTTACGGCCGGGGTGGTGCTGGCCCTCACGGTGGCACTGCGGCTAAGCCCGCCGGAACGAGGGTTTTGACAACAAGGGGGAGACATGGAGTATCAGATAGCTCAAGAGCCTGAGGCAGCCCCCAAGCGTGCGGTGCTGCTCCTGCACGGTCGGGGAAGCGACGAAGAAGATTTGCTGCCGCTCGCTGGACTATTCGGATCGGAGGCTTGGACCGCCAGTCTTCGCGCCCCGTATCCGTTTGGACCTGGGTATGCCTGGTATGGCCTCAGCGCCGACGGCGGGGCTAATGTGGGGCAGTTCCAAGAGAGTGTTGATGGCGTCAGCCGTTTCGTCGACCAGATTTCTGACCGGTTTTCTATCCCGGTGTTTGTCCTGGGATTCAGCCAGGGGGGGTTGATGGCCGCCCAAGTGGCTCTCGTGCGCAGCGGCCGGGGATTGGGAGGAATTCTGGTGTTGAGTGCTCCGCCGCCCCCGGTGGCTGTGGAACCGGGGCGGCTTCAGGATTTTCCGGTTTTCTGGGCGCATGGCCTCAAGGATCCGGTGGTGCCGTGGGAGCGGGGGCAGCGGATGCACGAGACCTTGCAAGCGAGTGGCGCGGACCTCGCCAGCCACCGGTATCCCATGGGACACACCATCGTGAACGAGGAGATTGACGATATCCGTCGCTGGATGCACCAACGCCTGGGCAAAAATTGACAGATTTCGGATCGGACTGTAAAATGCCCAAAGACATTCGGACAAAAGGGACGAAACCGGTGGACTATAGCCAAGACCGCGAAGGCGCGATGGCCAAGTTGCGCGAGACATTAGAGAAGACCGTAAATGAGACAGGTTCATTAACGGATGAACGGGTTCTGGCGGTATCTAAAATGTTGGACAAAGCCATCCTTGCCTACATGGAGCAGGAGAACCCACCGGCCCAGTCCCGAACCAAAGAGCAGCGGCCCTCGTAAGAGGACCGCTGCTCTGGCTTCTCCCGGGTTATTGCGCCGAGATTCCTGATCCCCGATAGTAGTCCCGCAGGAGGGCTTCGACTTCAGGGCGAATCGTCTCTGGCGGCAAAAACCCGCCTTGCTTCAAGGTGGTCCTGACTCGAGTGCCAGACAGCATCTCGTGTTGCGAGGCGGGATGCGGACAGGTCTTTTGAGTGGCCATCTGTTCGCACTTGCGGCAATAGAAGGCCGGCTCAGCCGGCACGATGACGATGCCGATTTCCTCACGCGGGAACTGTTCGAAGATTTTCTGGCTTGCCAGCGGATGATAATAGGATCCGACGCCGGCGTGGTCGCGGCCGACAATAAAGTGAGTAAACCCGTAATTTTTCCGGGCCAGAGCATGGAGAACGGCTTCACGCGGCCCGGCATAACGCATGGCGGCTGGAAAGCCTGACAGGGAGGTTCGCTCCTTCGGATAGTACTCCGACAGCAGTGCTTGGTAGACCTGCCAGCGCACCTCGGCGGGGACATCATCCGCCTTGGTAGTCCCTATCAAGGGATGAATGACGAGACCGTCCACACCCTCCAAGACCACCTTCTGGACATACTCGTGCGCCCGGTGCAGGGGATTGCGGGTTTGGAAGGCCGCCACCGTATTCCATCCTCGCTCCCGAATCAACGCGCGCATCTCACGTGGGGTTAAAATCGGGCTTTCGGGCCAGGTGGGCTCTTCCGTCAACGTTACGGGCCCAGCCAGCCGGATGGGGCTTTCGCTCATGAGGCGCCGCACCCCGGGATGCTGCCGATTGTCCGTACCATAAACAGCCCGGGCCTCTTCCTCTGGATCCTGCCAGAAGATATCGTCGACATGCATGATGGCCACCGTGCGGCCGTCGTGCGTCAGGCGCACCAACCGCGACTTCTTGACGCGCGCCGCCACCGCATCCGAGATGGGCAGGGTAATGGGGATGGGCCACACGTCGCCATCCGGGAGTCTCAAATCGGAGAGCACGGTCCGTACTTGGTAACGGTCTTGGAATCCCCGCAGGGGACTGTAGGCCCCTGTAGCCAAACAAATTACGTCGTCATAGTGGAAGCGATCCAGCGGCACCGCGGGCACATGCTGGAGCGTGTTGCCCAGTTCTTTGGCGATAGCCAAAGGCAGTTCCTGCTCAACCAAGAGCCCGCCATGGGGGGGAATTAAAGATGTAGTCCGCATTCTGTCTTCTCCTGTCCGGCCCAACGGCCTGCGCGCGGGTCGTCGCCAGGGTTGACCGATCGCGTGCAGGGCATACAGCCAATGCTGGGGTATCCCATGTCATGCAGGGGGTTATATGGCACGTTGTTCTTTACTAAATAACGAAACACGTCTTTCTGTGTCCACGGTGCCAGCGGATTAATCTTGACGAGCCCATGGTTCGGGTCGAATCCGACAACCGGACTGTTCTTGCGGAAGGGCGTCTGGTCGCGGCGGATGCCCGTAATCCACGCCGTCTGGTCCTTCAGGTAATTCTTCAAAGGAAGCACTTTGCGGATGTGGCAGCATTGATCCGGGGCGGTCGACCACAGGGCGGGACCGTACTGCCGTCCCTGCTCCTCCAAGCTAAGATCGGCTGCCACCCGAACCGCTTCGAATCCGTACCGACCCTCAGCGCGACGAATCAGCTCGTAGGTTTCGGGGAACAAGAGGCCGGTGTCGAGGTAGAAGATGGTGGGATGGCGGTCTACCCGTGTTAACATATCAATCAACACCATATCTTCGGCGCCAAAACTGGAAGCCAGCACGAGACCGTGCGGGTACTGCTGAACCGCCCAACGCACAGCTTCCTGAGCACCCAGCGCTTCTAATTCCGGCGAGATTCGCTCCAGGGCTTCGGGCGAGCGGCTGTCCGCATCGTGCAGTTTGAGCATATCCAAAGGGTTCACGCGAGTTCCTCCTTGTTGTGGAACGTGCCTCTGGGGCATCCCAGGTTCGACACAATCGCTACACAATACGAATCAGACCAATAGGCGGTGCATGAGCAACAGATGACGAAATCTGGGATTCTGAGCGTCCTAGGGCTGGCAGCGGTATGCGTGGCCTCGATCGGACTGCATAACCGTGTGGGGCGTCCTGTGGTGGTCACCCCGACCGTTCGTGCGCTGCGGCCTGCCGCGCCAGCGTGGCATACCCTGGCCGGCAGCGCCGCCTTGGGCGTGCTCGGAGGGCCCTATCTGTGGGGCTATCGTGCAGGTGTAGAGCGGCCCATTGCGAGTGTCACCAAGACCATGACGGCTGATATCGTGTTGACCCATCCCCATAGGTATCCCTGGAAGCGGACCATCGCCATTACTCCAGCGGAGGTTCTCAACGATCGCCGGGGACTCTTAAAGGCGGACAGCGAGGTGCCGCTGCGGTCGGGTCAGCATGTGACAGTCGGCGATTTGCTGGAGGCCTTGATGCTTCCGTCGGCGGATGACAGCGCTTGGGTGCTGGCCGACAACTATCCCGGGGGAAGTTCTGCCTTCATCGCGGCCATGAACCAGCGGGCCCGGGAGCTGGGGATGCAACATACCCATTATGTCGACCCGGACGGCGTGAACCACCGCGGCTACTCGACCGCCAGCGATCTCATGAAGCTTATGACAGCGGACATGAAGATCCCTGCCTTCCGGCAACTGGTGCGGACCAAGACCGCGGATACCGCCTTCGGCCAGATCACCAATTTGAACCAACTGCTGTGGACGTATCGCGGAGCCATCGGCATCAAGACCGGTTGGACGCCGTGGGCCGGCAGCTGTTTAGCCTTTGCCGCGACCCGGCGCATAGGCGGACGTATGATGACCCTTCAGGGGGTGGTGTTGGGAGAGCCCTCGTTCGGGCCGATGTTCCAGGATGTGACCCAGCTTTTAAACACCGGGTTCCAGTCGCTCCGCTACCAGGTTCTGCTGCCCAAGGGCGGGGTGGTGGCGGAGGCCGAGGTTGCGGGCGGGTTTCTGGCGGGTTCCGATCGTGAGAAATTTGTGGTCTCCCGGCCCCTGGGAGCCTTCGCGACCGCGCCACGGGCCCATCTGGCCCTGCGATGGATGCCGTTAAGGGCTTCCGGCTACCGGGCGGGTGAGGTGGTGGGCTACGCGGGCTACCGCGAGGCCGGCTGGCAGACGGCGTGGGTGCCGGTGGTGGCGACGCGAACTATTTCCGTGTCGTGGTTGAACCGGATTTGAGACGGCTGTAGGCCCAGTTGAGGATGTTTTCCGCGTCCTGGTACTCGGGAGGGAATCCGTTCTGGCCGTGCATGATGACGCCCAATACCGTCACAGGCGTTCCGTTAACCGGCCGGGTGGCCGCGAAGACCAAATTGAACCCGGCCGCACCGGTCCAGCCCGTCTTAATACCGATGACGGAGGGGTCCATGTACAAGAGGCCGTTTAAGTTGGTGACGATGGGATTGTACGGCAGGGAGGTGCGCTTGGTGTGCACAATCTGCCGGAACAAGGGATTTTGCATATCCAGACGCGCAATGAGGGACAAGTCCCAAGCAGATCCGGATGATTGCGGCGAGAGACCGTCAGGGTCGCCGTAACTTGTCTGCGCCATACCCAGGGTGTGGGCCGTCTCATTCATTTTCTTCACGAAGGCTCCAACACTGCCTGCCTCGGTCTGGGCCAGCGCCACGGCTGAGTCATTGGCAGAACGCAGCATTAAAGCGTACAGAAGCTGGCGCACCGTGAAATGATTGTCGACCGCCATGCGGATGTCTGATCCGCTTGTCCCCGCAGCCAGCGGCGAGATGGTGACCCGCTGGGTGAGCGGGAGCGAGTGAAGAATGAGGTAGATGGTCATCAACTTGGTGGTCGATGCCAGCGGTTCCTTTAGGTGGGGGTTGTCCTGCCACAGGAGTTGCCCGGTGGTGACGTTCCAAAGCACACCGGAATTCTCGCCGATGGGGAAGGGCAGTTTGGTGGCCGCCGCCCCAGCTGGCATGGCGACCGTGGCCGGGGCCGGCAGTTTGGCAGGCGTGGAGATGGTTAATTCACGTTGCACCAGTTTCACCTGTGCCTGGTGGTGAAACCCTGTTGCCGCCAGTAAAATGACAATGACGAGCAACATCGCCCACGGTGTCCGTTGGCGTCTGGGAGCTTGGGATTTGACAGCCGGTAGCAAGGAAAGTCCCCCTCGACGAATCTCACGTCCTATAGTAGCAAAGGTCAAGACGAACTGGACTGTCTCAACCGGGCATTTTTGGGGGGTAATTTCTGGGATCGCGCGGTGGTCTGCGCCTGAGGGCAGTAAGGCTTTGACCATAGGAGAATCCTGGGCTATGATTCCTTCAGAAATCGAGAGATGGGGGATGGACGGCTTGCAGCGGATTGAAAAGCCCTGGGGCTATGAAGTGTGGTGGGCTGTGACGGATAAGTATGTGGGGAAGCTCATTCACGTCAATCAAGGACACTCGCTCAGTCTGCAGTATCATGTGCAAAAGCATGAAAGTATGTTTCTGATGCATGGAGAAGCCGAAATTTTATTGGATGGCGAGACCCGTCTCTTTCACCCCGGCGAGTCGGTGATCATTGCTCCGCCGACTCGACACCGGCTGACCGCGCTAACCGATATCGACGTCATCGAGGTATCGACTCCGGAATTGGACGATGTCGTGCGGCTGGAAGATCGCTATGGCCGCGAAGGAACCTCCAACCCTTAGCCGTGACGACAGAAGAGCGGCGGCCCTAGGCATGGGCCGCCGCATCAATTTTTTGCGCGATCTGTAAAAACACCTCGGAGGCTTCTGACTCGGGGGCGCTTAGGAGCACCGGTACGCCGCGGTCGCCGCCCTCCCGGACAGACGACTCCAGGGGAACCTGTCCCAAAAGCGGTACCTCCAGTTCGCGGGAGAGAGCCTCACCGCCCCCTGCGCCGAACACCTCCATGCGCTGCCCGCCGCCGAGGGGAATGTAGCTCATGTTCTCGACGACACCCAAAATGCGCTGCTGGGCTCGATGGGCAACGTCTGCCGTGCGCATCGCCACTTCGCGGGCCAAGAGCTGGGGGGTGGTCACGATAATAAGAGAAGCGCGTGGGAGCCTGGTGGCGACATCCAACGCCACGTCCCCGGTTCCAGGGGGCAAATCAATCAATAAGTAGTCTAGCTCGGGCCAAGCAACATCGGTGAAAAACTGCTGCATCATCTTGCCCAGCATGGGACCCCGCCAAATAATGGCCTGATTCTCCTGCACAAACATCCCCATAGAGACAACGTGAATGCCATTGGCGTTCCACGGAACAATCTTTTGTTCCGCATTGGCTTGGGCGGGCTGTCGCGCCCCCAGCATGCGGCCTTGCGAATATCCGTAGATGTCCATGTCCATAACGCCAACGCGGAATCCCAGGCGGTTCAGCGCTACGGCCAAGTTGGCCGTGACCGTGGATTTGCCCACGCCGCCCTTGCCGCTGGCAATGCCTAGGACCACCGTGGAACTAGTTTCCTCCAAGAGGGGTGACCAGGCGCCGCTTTGGGGGCCGGGAGGCGTGGGGCGGGCTGGACTGGCTGCCCCGTCTTGCGCCTTGCCCTTTTGGCTTTGCTGAAAGGCGCGCGAAAAGGCCGTGCGCCGTTCTTCATCGTTCATCACGCCTAAATTGACGTGTACCGATTTTACACCCGGCAGCTTCATCACCGCGTCTTCCACGTCGCGCTCAATCTTTTGATGCAAGGGGCATCCCTGCACGGTGAGAGCGACGTCCACGTTGACGGCGTCCCCCTGAATGTTGATGTTGCGGACCATGTTTAGCGTGACGATATCATAATGCAATTCCGGATCGGTTACGGTGCCCAGTGCACTGAGCACCATGCCGTGGTTCACCATGTGTGGTCACCTGCTTTTAAGTTTAGAATCCCAACAAACGCCGGCCTTCCTCGGTCAGGCGATCGGGAGTCCAAGGCGGATTCCAGACCATGGTGACATGCGCTTCTTTTACGTCTGGCAAGGTCTCGATGGCCATCTCGGCAGCCCGGGCAATGGTGTCGTGCATGGGGCAGCCAGGTGCCGTCAGGGTCATCGACACGTCCACATCGCCTTGCTCGCCGATATCGACATTGTAGACCAGTCCCAAGTCGACCACGTTCACCCCGATTTCCGGGTCTTCGACCTCTTTCAACACCGTCAATACTTGATCTTCGGTGGGCATAGGGGGAACCTCCTTCCAACCAAATCTGACCGAACTACTCAGTATTATACTGCGAAACCCAAAGAATTTCTGTAATAGGGTGCCATGCACCTACTAAATTAGTCCCGGTAGGGGACACTAAGACGATAGCAATTTGATCCCAGGCTTCTTTCATCAGCCAGTTCCGGGCTCCCTCGGGAGTCGCATTCATCTTCCGTTATACAGCCGAGCGCACCTAGAGATAGATGGAGGATGGCAGCGATGCAGGAAAGTGGCAAAGTCAGCTTGACCCAGTTGATGTGGTGGAGTGTACGCCTAGCCTGGGCGCGTAATAAAGGAAGTCGGCGGCGGTTTCGACAACTCATTTGGGCGGGACTCGAATGGCGGTGGAAGACGTACGTGCCTGATATGGCTCCAGGTTCGGAGACCGCTGTGGTGCAGGCCGTGTGGCTGGGGGCGTCTTTGGCCGCCCGCTCGTTGGTGCGCTATCCGCTCTTGCCGCCTAAACCCAAGCAGCGCCTCATCTGGTTGGTGCGCTTGGCCGGAAAAAACAACGGCAAGGCTCTGGTGTCCGCCTATTTGGCCTGGACGTGGCTTCGGGAGGCCGCTTTGGCTCCAACTGAAGTATCGGACGGCCATCTAGGGAGCTGAGTGGTTAGCGGTCGCGCCGATAGAAGCGCTGGTTGCGCCACCAGAAGTAGAGTGACGCACCGATGAAAAGTGCGCCGACCACCACACGGCCAACCACATTGGGCTTGGCTTTGGCGACCGGATACGTTTCCGAGGCGAGAAGGGTTTGGTGCGCCGCGTAGACATCGAGGGTCAGCTGCCCCCGCTCCGGGACGGACCAGGCGGTTTCATATTGATAGGAATTGAGACGCCGGAGTGCGGCGCTGGCATGCACGCGCTTTCCATTCGATGTGACCAAATGAAACTCTGCCGTTACCGGAATTGGATGGTGGCCGTGCAGGAAGGTCACCAAGAACAGATCCCGTTGCGGAGCTCCGGGCGGATTAGGCAGCGCCTTTACGCGCACGGACTGCGTGCTGGCGTAGGCCATGCTAGGGCTTGTCACGGCCACGGCGGCCAGTCCCGCCGCGATGAGCAACATGTGCTTGCCGAATCCCCTGGACATCCAAACAGGTCCCCCTTCGCTACACTTTGACCATTATACCCGAAACGGGGAGATTGTCCGTGGTTTCAGCGCGGAATCCTACCCTGCCGGCGAAGTTGAAGTTCCCTAACGGAGACGTTACAATGTGTCCATGTTGTGAAAGGGAGGGCCTTGGTCGGTGAGGTATATCCGAGCCACCGCGGAGGATCAGGCGCGGATACAGGAATTTTTGTCCCAGTTTGTGGATGACTATCTGTCGAAAAATATCGGTGCTTATGTATCCCGTGACACCGGCGGGCTCTACCTTGCGGTTGACGAGCAAGAGCAGATTGCGGCTTTAGCCGTTATCGACCTGATCCGGCCCAAAGAAGCGCACTTGGGCGGCCTTCGCGTGCGGCCCGACTTGCAGAACGGGCCTGCGGCATCGGAATTCATGGAATTTCAGGTGCAGGAATCAAAACGTCTCGGGGCGGCGGTCATCCGTGCGCTGGTGGGGCGTGGCAACGAACTGTCGCAACAGGCCCTGCAGGAAAAACTGGGCTTTCACGTGGTGGATGAATGGGTGGTCGGGAGCATTCAAGGCTTCGAGGCCCCTGAGTACCCCGATGGCGGGGCCGGTCCGGCATGGGCTGTGGATCGCGACCGGCTGCGCGCCTTCTTTAAGGAACATAGTGAAGACTTATGGTCGGATCGCACCCAGTGGCTCCCCCGGTCGCTTACCTTCGATGATGTCTGGCACGGAGTGGAGTTGGGCGCAGCGGCCATTGCGCCGCAGGACGTCGCGGAAGCCGTGGATACCTTCGCATTGTTTGAGATTCACGATGGGGACATGCACGTGAAGTACTTGCGGTCCATGGGCCATCATTTGAAGTCCTTGATGCAGTACTTGTGGGTGGAATGCCGTGCTTGGGGTGTCAACACCTTGCGGTTTGGGCTGCCACGGCAAGCCGCGGACAAACTGGCGGAAGCGGCGGGCGTGCCTCTAAGCCGCGAGTGGAACGGCGTGGTGCTGGAAATGCATGTGGGTTTGACCTCCACGTCGATGGTCTAACGAGGATGGCTTGGTTCCGGCGCCGGTTGCAGGCCTGGTGGCCAGAGGGCAGGGCTGGGCGTATATTATGGCAAAACCTCCTATTCAGCCGGCTGGCCCTGGTTTTGGTCGGCTGGATAGCCCTGGCCTTGCTGCCGTGGCAGTATTATTCCCCGACCTACGATACGACAAGCAATCCCTTAGTTTTAATGTGGATCCGCTGGGATGCCTTGTGGTACACGGGAATCGCCGCTCATGGGTATTGGACCCAGGCGCTGGCATTCTTCCCGCTGTATCCCATGCTCATCGCCGTCGGGCATTTCTTGTTGCGTCTGCCGGTAGATGTCGCGGCCGTGGTGGTATCCAATGTGGCTATGGTTTTATTTACAGTCACATTTTATCGTCTGGTTCGCGAATACTATGGAGGACTCACAGCCAGGCGGGCCGTATGGATGGCCTTGATGTTTCCCACCGCATTTTATATGTCGGCGGGGTATACCGAATCTTTGTTTCTATGGCTCACCTGCGCCGCCTTTCTGGCATCGGCCAAGCGCCAGTTCTGGTGGGCGGGGATATACGGGTTATTCGCCACGTTGACCCGCAATGAGGGGCTGTTTGTGGCATTCCCCTTTCTCTGGGCCTATTACCAGAAACACGGGTTCCGGCTAACGCGGGACATCATCCCCATTTTTCTCATCCCGCTGGGCCTGGCGGTCTTTATGGTGTATCAGTGGCGGGATTTTGGAAATCCGCTGGGATTCATGGCTGCCCAAAGCTTATGGGGCCGGCACATCACATGGCCGTGGATCGGAATTTTTTTGGCGATTGGGACAATCTGGAAGGGTGGTCCATTGCAACCCAACGTCATTCTCAGTATGATAGACTTAGTCGCTGCATTGTCATCGGGGGCGCTGTGGATTTATGGTCTCAAGCGGCGTTTTCCACCGGATTGGCTGGTATACTGGGGTGTTTTGTGGCTGATTGACGTGGCTGCGCCTGCACCTCAGGGTCAGAGCCCGCTGCTCAGTATGTCGCGGTTGGTGCTGGCTTTGTTTCCAAGCTTCGTGGCGCTGGGCATCCTAGCAAAGAATTCGGTTTGGCGGCGGATGCTTCAATGGGTGTTGCCATCGTTGCAGGTAGTGTTTTTTGTGATTTTTGCTACCTGGCATTGGATCGCCTAATCGGAGAAGGAGGCTCGTCAACTCGTGCAGGCCTTAGTGATATTGCCAACATATAACGAAATCGGGAATCTCGGTAACATGGTTGAGGCTATTTTGTCGCAAGGCCCTAACTTTGACGTCTTGGTGATAGATGACGGTTCACCGGATGGCACCGGGCTGTTGGCCGACCACCTTAAAGAGGTGCACGCTGGCCGGGTGGAAGTGATCCATCGGCAAGGCAAGTTGGGTTTGGCAACCGCTTACCTGGCGGGATTTCGCTATGGGTTGCAGCGGGGATACGAGTACCTGTTCGAAATGGACGCCGATTTTTCCCACAATCCGGGTTACTTGCCCCAGTTCTTGGAGACCATGCAGACACAAGCTGCGGACGTGGTTTTGGGGTCCCGTTACGTCAGCGGCGGCGGCGTGACGCGCTGGCCTTGGTACCGCAAGATGATTTCCCGCGGCGGATCCTTTTACGCCTCGCGCATGTTGGGAGTCGGTCTGCGCGACCTGACGGGCGGATTTAAATGTTTTCGCCGGTCGGTGCTGGAAGCCCTCAACTTGGAGTCCATACAGTCCAGCGGTTATGGGTTTCAGATTGAAATGACTTATCGCGCCCTAGAAGCGGGATTCACGGTGGTAGAAATGCCGATCGTGTTTGAGGAGCGACGCGAGGGTCAAAGCAAAATGTCCCCCGCCATTTTTTTGGAGGCGTTGTGGATGGTGGCCAAGATGCGTGCTGAGCACGTGGCCAAGGGCGCGGATGCCCAGCCGGAGCGGTTGCGCCCTTAAATGATTACGCGCTTGCTTAAGTATGGCTTGGTGGGAGCCAGCGGCGTTATTGTCAATTTGGTGGTGTTGACAATAGCCGATCGGCTCCTCCCGCATTTTCCGACGATAAGCTACCTCTTTGCTGTGGAAGCCTCCATTATCTCCAATTACCTGCTGAATGCCCGCTTCACCTTTCGCCAGTCGTTCTCCTGGAAAGGACTGGGACAGTATGACTTGGTGTCCGCGGCGGGGGCCATTATCCAAACCGGCATATACCGCTATCTGCTCACATGGCATTGGAGCCACATCTTAGCTGATCTGGTGGCGATTCCCTTCGGCACCGGGTTCGGATTCCTGTTTTCATCAATTTGGGTGTTCAAGAAACGGGAGGTCGTGTATGAACCAGACCCCCAGCGACCAGCTGTCGACCCCCACGCGCAAGGTACTGACGGTCATCGCTGATGCCGGTACAGCGCTTTTGGCCAGTGGCGCCGAGGTGGCCCGGGTAGAAGACACCATGCAGCGTTTGGCCGCCGCCTATCACATCGAGGCGGTGGAAGTGATTGTGTTGCCGACGGCCCTGTTTGTCAGCGCCGCCGGCAGCGAGACAATCATCCGCCGCATCCGCCGCCGCGCTGTCAATCTCGCCGTGGTCGCGGCGATTAACCAGTTGTCCCGTGATGTCAGCCATAATCCGGTACCAATGGCAGAATTGGAGCGTCGCCTGGTTGAAGCCCGTCACACCGCCCGCTATCGACCCGAGGCGAACCTGCTTTTTGCGGCCGTGGGCGCCGGCGCCATCAGCCAACTCATGGGCGGCGTCAAAGTCGATATCATCCCGGCATTAGTGGCCGGCGCTTTTACCCAACTGGTCCGGGAGCGGCTGCATCGGGCGGGCCTATTGGGCGGTGTGGCAGATATGATTTCCGCCATGGCGGCCGTGATTCCTGGCGTGGCTGCGGCCTATTGGGGCCTGCCCCATCCGGGGGCGGTGCTGGTGGGCGGCATCATGGTGCTCACGCCGGGTCTGCTGATGACCACCGCTGTGCGGGACGGCATTCAGGGCGACTTGTTGTCGGCGGCAGCACGAATTCTGGAGGCGCTCTTGTCGGCCGGGGCCATCGCGGCCGGAGCCAGCCTGCCTCTCTATGTCTATTTCGCCCTGGGGGGCCGCTGGGCGTGATGGAGAGCGCACTTCTGTCTGGTTTAACGGCGGTGGCCTTTGGTCTCTTGTATCAGGTATCGGGCCGGACCCTGGTGGTAGCCGGTATCATTGGGGCGGTGTCGTGGGGGTTGTCCAGCCTGTTGACATCGATTCCTGGCTCGGGCCTCTTAGGCGATTTTGTCGGCGCGTTGGTGGTGGGCGCGATGGCGGAAATCGCCGCCAGTGTTCGGCATCAACCCGCGCTGGTCTTTGCCGTTCCCGCCATTATTGTGTTTGTGCCGGGGGACCAGGTCTATGAGAGCATGGTGGCCTTTTTGAAGTCCCACTTTCTCAGCGGGATGCAATACGGCATGGGCGCCTTGATGGCCGCGGGGGCTATCAGCATCGGATTGGCGCTGGCCACGGCGGTGATGCGGCCCATGCTTCGGCGCCGCAAAAGAAAGCCGGTATGACATGCGGCGAAATGTTCCACCCTAAGACATAGAGTTTCGTTGAGGGGTGAGAGCATGGAGTTTCGCGTGTTGGGGGAAGACGATACAAAGAGCCGCTTTCGGCAATACTTGGCCGCTAATCCGGCGGCTCGATGGGGTTGGGTGGATTTAAGCCAGGATGCTGTGGTCGATGTAACCGATGACTATGTGGAGCCGTTCCGGGAAATTGCCGCTAACTTTGGTCTGGAAGTGACTCCGGAAACGACGGAATAATCCCCTGGTCGACGAGGGCGTGCAGAACGGACGAGGGGTCTGGCGTAATGACGAAAACCTCCTGCGCCGCGCCGCTCGAGCGGCCGATGAGCTTAAAGCCGCTGGCGGTCAGATATTGGAAGGTAAATCCCAAGGAACCGCCGGATTTGGGCTTGATGATGCCCGGGATGACTCCATCGACGGCCGGGATCTGGGACAGAATCTTGAGTCCGTCTTCAATGCCCTGGACCACATGATGCTGTCGTTTCACCTTCTGCCGCCGGAACTTGGCCATCGAGCTCCCCCTTGAATGTCAGCGCCTTCTACTCATTGTACCTGTTGCTGCAAAGGAGGATACAGGGGATGAGGTCTTTTTGCGAGCGTTGCGGCAGTCCCATGGCGCCGCGCCACTTGGAGGGCAAGCATCGTCTGGTGTGTGCGGCCTGCAAGTCCGTGCGCTACCCCGATCTTGTCGCGGCCGTGTCGGCTATCGTTTACGATGCGGGGGGCCGACTGCTCTTGGTCAAACGGGCCATCCAGCCCGGTTATGGACGCTGGGTCATCCCGGGCGGGTATGCCGAGGGCGGCGAGGCATTGGACCGGGCGGTGGTCCGCGAAGTGGAAGAGGAAGCGCACCTCCAGGTGGGCGAGGCGGTCTTGTCGGGCGTATATTCCACGCCGGATACGCGGGTGGCCACCATTGTTTATGCAATGCTGGCTGAACCCGACGACAACATTCAAGCGGGCAACGAATCTCTTCGCGCCCGCTGGTTTCCGTTCCATGAGATACCCTGGGAGGCTGTCTATTTCGAGTCGACCCGCCATGCCATTCGGGACTGGCTCAAGAGGGGGTCGCTGACGAGAACCGATCGGTCCACGAACCGCGTTCCTGAGTAATCGCTTCGGGCAGGCGCACGTCGTTCCACGGCTTCACCACCAGTTCGCCATTCTCAACGAGAGCCTTCTCCGGATTGCCGCTGCCGTCCGAATTGCCGAGGGCCAACACAGACGCGATGCGCACTTGGCTGGGGTCGAACCGCAGCGCGTAGATGGTGCGGTTGGGGTCATCGGGTTGGCCGGCGTACACGGTGCCCCGCAGCCATCCGAACACCATCACATCGCCTCCCGCCATGACGGTTGCCCCGGGATTGACATCCCCGACAATAATCAGGTCGCCCGCGTGGGTGAGCCGCTGACCGGAACGAATGGTACGGCGAACCACCTTAGGCGGAGCCACCAGTTCCGGCCCGCGGGCTTCCAGCGCCAAGAGGCTCTGGCTCGACTCGCCCTGCTGGATACCGCGGAGCGCAAGCCCCGGAAAGTCTTGGAATACCGCGCTGATTTGCTCGAATAAGTCCGGGGTGACGACCACCGGGACCTCGATGAGGAGACTGGTCTTGCCTAAGAAGCCTTGATGATCTGACAGGGTCCTGCGCAAATCCCGGAGCAGTTCCGGTGTTGAGGATACCTGTTTGGCGATGAGCCGCAGCCCGCGCCGGTCGCCTTTGATTTCCATCTGTCTCCACCATCCTAAGAGCCGACAATTTGCCCAGGAATTCGCGACCGGCGTTGGAATTTCCTGCCGTTTCGACGAAAAACTTTCGACAGCTAGTGACGCATTAAATAGACGATATCCTGTCCGTGCACCCGCTCCACGGCCCGTTTCAAGAAGCGTTGCTGCGCCAATCCCTCCAGAGCCTCCGCCGCGGGAATCGGACACTGGTCCAGCACATAGCGGGTCTCGCGGCCGTGCGGCAATCCCACTGGAGGTGCCGGAACATGTACCGCCGCTTCGTGCCAGGGCCAATCCATGTCGGCCTGGATGGAATTCCATGGGATGACCAGCCAAGGAACTGGGCTTTCCTGCGCCAGCAGGCGGGCCAGGTTGGCGAGCCGGACGGACTTTCCCTCGGCGGCTACCAGCATTCGGCAGCCCTCGGGAGCCGTGTGGTACCGAGCCAGCTTGTCCCGCCAGTCGTCGGCCGACTCACTGCCGGTGTCAACCTCCAGCGCGATGGTGCCACCGCGTTGCTCGATCGTGAGCAGAGCGTCCGGGCGGAATGCGTCGTCCGCCGTCCAATGGGTGGTCCACGACTGTATCGCCGGCCAGAGCCGGCAATAGACCTCGGCGCGCAATTCGGCATGGCGCCGGTGGCTGCCTTTGTTGAACCGGCGGGCGTCCCAAAGGGCTCCGCGGTACCACAAGAACCAACGCTCCGGCGGAAGGGCATCCCGGGTTATCCCGAAATACGCCCCCAACTGTTCTTGGGACAGAAAGCCCGTGTCCTTGAGCGCCTGCGCCACATCAGGGAGCGTGGGAGCCACCCCCTGTGAGCGGGTGGTGGGGCAGGCGCACGAGAGCGGGGCGGAGTAAAGTCCCGCGCCGATTCAACTGCACCATCGCCTGGCCGCGCTGCAAATAACGGATGGGGCGGCTTGGGGCGTAGGGCGCGGCTTGCCGCAAAAAGCGGTCGATGTCCTCCGCCGCGGTACCGCCGAGAATGATGCGTTGACGGGCGTTGGCGATGACGGCCTCGGCGAGTGCAGGGCTCAACTGGCCCATGTCTTGATGCGCGAGTACCAGACCCACCCGGTATCCCCGCGCCAACGACAGAAAGTCGGATAAGTCCTCCGACACCCATTGGTGGAACTCGTCGAGATACAGGAATGCGGCCGGGTTGTCCGTAGACGGGGTGCGGCCATAGGCGGCTTGGGCCAGTCCGTGCCAAAGGAGTGACCCGACCGCGCGGGCTGTCGCGCCTAAGTCCGCCAGGGGCAAGGTGCAGAGCACAATCCAGCGGTCTTGCAAGACTTCCCGCCAGGTGAAGTCGGCGGGGGCGGACAGCGCACGGCGCACGTGGGGATTGGCCCAGAGGAGTTCTAATCGATTGATGAGCCCTTGGCGATCTTCGCGGCTTGATCCCGCGCGCCGCGCCCACTGCTCACGAAAATATTGCTGCACGGCCAGGTCGCCCGACGCCGCCACCGTCTGCTTTTGGATTCGGTCATCGCGTAGAAACGTGAGCAGCGTCCCTAAATCGGCATCCGTCCGGCCGCCGGCTTTGATCGCGGTGACGCTGTGCAGCAGCATGATACGGGCGGCGACCCGGTAGTACGGGTGGCCGCCATCGCTTAACTGGTCCAGGCACCAGGCAATGCCTTCGGCGGCTTGGCTGGCCGGCCCGTCCAGGGGATTGTAGTGCGGACACATAGCGTCCGTGGGGTTGAAACGGATAATCTGCCGTCCGCTCTCATGAGCAGCGTGATAGGCTTGCTCGGCCAAATCGCCCTTCGGGTCCATCAATACCACACCGTGGCCCATGCGGATGTCTTGGGCGGCCAGCGGCATGAGCACGGAGGAGGACTTCCCAGAGCCCGTTGGGCCCAGCACGTGGCAATGCAAGAAGCGGTCCTCCGTGGTGAGGCGTACCGGCCATCCTAAGCCCAGTCGACGCCCAACCAATGTCTGGGCCGCACGCGGTCGGGCGGCGATCAGAAAGGCCACAGCCAGAGCTGCGACAAGGGGCACTACCAGCCAAGGGCGCCAAGCCGCCATCAGTCCGGCGACCGCTAATGCCGAGAGTCCCCAGGCACGGAGGCTCCGCATCCATAGGGCGCGCAAGGAGGCCAGCAATGTTGCCAATGCAACCGGCCAGGTTAGTCCCGCACTGCCGCCGCTGAACAGACGGGCGATGCCGTCCACCCATAGCGCACCCGTCAAATAGCAGAGAATCGCGGCGCTGCCCCAAGTTGCGATCTGTTCGCGGTGCGCGCGCATCGACATCACCTTCTTACGAGGGCCGATTCGCGGTGTCGTTTGGGAATCCTGCTTTTTGCGGGAAGTTTTGCAGCAATCTCTCGGGGATCCTTCGCCTAGCCTTTAGGCACGACGGTGTCGAGAGCGGCGAGTTCCGCTTGATGCCGAGGTTTCAAAATCGCGGAAACCATGGAGACAGCCAAGAGTACAGCGAGGGCGGTGGCGGCCACCATTACCGCCCGGATCCCCAATAAATCGGTCGCCCAGCCGGCGGCAAGAATCAGCAGGAGCTGCAGTAATTGTTCGGGGGTGTTACGGAGATTCATCACGCGGCCCATCAACTCCGGGGCGACCGATCGCTGCTGGAAACTGGTGAAGCCAACCGACTGCGCGCCACCGAAGGTGCCCAGCATGACCAGTCCCACCACCGCTTGGGTAAATCCGGGAGAGAGCGCATAGGTGAGATATCCCAGCGTGGAACCGAGCATACCCGCGGTGAGAAGCCACTTTACCGGGATGCGGGGGATGACTGTGTTCAACAGGAGAGCTCCGAACACATACCCGACACCGGCTGCGGTGACCATCATGGCGAACCCGAAGTGTCCCAGGTGCAGAGCGCGCACGGCGAACACCACCTCTTGGGAATCGGCCGCCACGCCTAGAGCCAGGATGCCGACACTGGCAATTAGCGTCAAGCGGAACACCGGTGCTTGGCTGAGGAGGTGCCAAGCCTGCAGCCAGTCCCGTCCCGTCGTGTGCCACAAGGATGTTCGGTCCTGGTGGCCCGGACGGGCAGCCGGGATGGCTTCGAGTCGGGGCAGCAATAAGAGAGAGGCAGCGGAGAGAACGAAACTGGCTCCGTCCGACCAGAGCGGCAAGCGGACACTGCCGCTCAGCATCAAGAGTCCAGCCAAGGATGGTCCGATGAGAATGGCGCTGTAGCGAGCCAAGGCAATCAGTCCGTTCAGCCGCTTTTGCCGGTCCAACGGCACGATTTGGGTTTGGTACGGTAGAAAGGCGGTTCCGAAAAAGACACCCAGCACCCCCAGCCAGGCAATGTCTAGATATACAAGCCAGAGATTATGCAAGAACGGCATGAGCAAGAGGCCCGCGGCGCGCAGCAGGTCGACCGCCATCAAGATGTCGCGTCGCCGCATTCGATCAGTCAGACTGCCCGCCCAGGGGCTGACGATGAGTGCGCCCACCCGGCCGACCAGCCAGAGACCGGCCACCGCGATGGGGGCG
>JAJZBJ010000096.1 GCA_021798975.1 Bacillota bacterium
GGCAGCAGTGGTCAACCGAAGGCGGGTGGTGCGATGACCTAACAACTTGGCCGTGAGCCAAAGCAATACCCAGTCCATTTCCAGACTGTAAAAGAGGGTACTAACGCCATTGACCATGAGAGTCCCTCCTACATGGCTTCGAGACCGAACGGGTCAGAATATGCATATGGGCGGACACCAGATGGTATGTCTCCCAACACCGCTAATTGTAGGAAGGAGAGGGAAAGAACTCTGTCAATCAGAGGAGGGCGCTCTTTCAAACTTGACGACAAAAAACCCGCTCCCAAAATGGGAGCGGGTCTCACTTTTGACGTTTAGGAACGCCGGCGTAAAAAGGCCGGAATGTCTAAGTCATCATTGGAAAACGGCTTGATTTCCACTTCCTCATGCGGGGCGTCCGGGTCCGGACGGCGCGAACGCTCGCCGGTGAAACCGGTCGCAATAACAGTAACCCGCACCTCATCGCGGAGACTTTCGTCGATGACCGCGCCAAAGATGATGTTGGCCTCAGGATCTGCCGCTTGAATGACGATTTCAGCCGCCTCGTTGACCTCGAACAAAGCCAAGTCGGCACCACCGGTAATGTTGAGCAATACCCCGCGCGCGCCGTCGATACTGGTCTCCAGCAGCGGACTGGAAATGGCCGCCTTGGCTGCTGCTGCCGCGCGGTTCTCGCCTTGGCTGACGCCCACACCCATGAGCGCCGACCCCATCTCCGACATAATGGTCTTCACATCCGCAAAGTCCAAGTTGATGAGCCCCGGAACGGCAATAAGGTCCGAGATGCCCTGAACACCTTGGCGCAGGACATCGTCCGCAATCCGGAAGGCTTCGATAATGGAGGTCTTCTTTTCCACCACTTGCAAGAGCCGGTCATTGGGGATGGTAATCAGGGTGTCCACTTTGGACTTCAGGTTGGAGGCGCCCTTCTCGGCAAATGTCTGCCGACGCCGCCCTTCAAAGGTAAACGGCTTGGTTACCACGCCAACCGCCAGCGCTCCGACTTCTTTGGCTATTTCGGCGACCACAGGGGCTGCCCCCGTGCCCGTCCCCCCGCCCATACCGGCGGTAATGAAGACCATATCCGCGCCCTTTAGGGCATCCGCGATCTGCTCGCGGCTTTCCTCGGCCGCCTTCTGTCCAATCTCCGGATTCGCACCCGCGCCAAGGCCCTTGGTGAGCTTGTTCCCGACTTGAAGCCGCGTGGGGGCCATCGAAAGCGCCAGAGCTTGCGCGTCGGTATTGACGGCGATAAACTCGACCCCTTTGAGTCCGGCCTGAATCATGCGGTTGACCGCATTGGTCCCACCGCCGCCCACACCGACCACCTTAATTACCGCGAAGTTCTCAGCCGCCTGGTCAAAGTCTAGCATCCTGTTTCCTCCCTGTTCCGGGTCTTGCCTTCTAAGGTTAATTCCATAAAGTTAGCCAAAATTGTATGATCCGCTGCCACACGGATTCGCTCTCAGGGCGGATATGTTCGTTCCGCACCGCCCGCGCGGTGCCCACCACCACTGAATAACCCGGGCTGCGGGACAAATCCGACAGGCCGCCGAGCCCAATCGGCACTCCCAACCGCACCGGCCATCCCCACCGATTTTCGAGGTAGGAATTCAGACCCTTCAACAGCGAACCCCCGCCAGTCATCACGACGCCCGCCGCAGGGCCTTTGGGCCAATCGATGCGGCTCAAGTGCTGTTCTACCATCGAAGCCCATTCATCCACACGCGCTTCAACGATTTCTTCCAGCTCCTTGACAGGGATCAGTTTAACAGACTGGCCGCTAACCGCCCGCACTTCCAAGGTGCCATCGCGCTCAGCCCCTACAGCGGCGTACTCCAACTTGAGCCGTTCGGCCTGAGTGCTGACCACGCCCAATCCCACGCTGAGGTCCGACGTAATCGATTCGCCGCCGATGGGCACCACTCCCATGTATTGGAGATGGCCTCCCCGGTACACGCTGATGCCGGTCGTTCCGCCGCCGACGTCCAAATGCACGACGCCCAGCTGCTTTTCATCATCAGCCAGCACGCCGTCCCCGGATGCCCGCGGTGCAGGAATCCATCGCACGGGGTTGAGCCCCGCCATGGTCACCACCCGGCGCAAGTTGCGCAGCACGGTCGTCTGCCCGGTCACCACCAGCACCTCGGCGTCCATTTCATGGGCCACCATCCCGACCGGATCGACCACGCCCCGGAACCCATCCACCGCCAGTCCGCGGCGAATAACCTGTACCGTCTCGCGATCCGCTTCGTGGGACACTTGGGCGGCCCGCTTGGTCGCTTGCTCGACGTCTTCGACCCGCACATTGCCCGTCTTTAGATGCATCCGGGCTTGTCCGGCCTGAATGGCTAAATGGTCGCCGTTGACCGCCACGACCGCCTGGCTAAGCTCTGTGCCTGCCATGCTGTTGGCCCGGTTGACGGCATCCCGAATGGCCAGTGCTACCCGCTCCACCTCGAACACCAGTCCTCGGCGCATGCCGACCACCGGGGTTGCGGCTACGCCCAGCACAACCACCTCTCCGTCCGGACGCGCTTCGCCGACCAACGCTGACACTTTGGTTGTACCCACGTCGACTGCCAAAATCAGCGGACGCTTGGCCATGCGGAACCTCCTTCACGGGAGAGTTTCACTCTTGCATGAACTTCTCCTCGAAATACAATTTTCCTGCATTAAACCGACGGGCGCTGCAATTTTACCCGCGATTTGTTCCATCGGCTGATCAATAAATGACGGATTGCTCCAAGGTTTTGAAAGATCCGGAATCCAAAGGCGAACAACGCCGCATCAAACAAGGGCACGCCCATCTCTTTGCCCAGGTAGGTCAAGAGGGCTGCCAACACCGCATTGGAGACCAGTCCGGTGACGAAGGTGACCGGGACGAAGGTCTTCTCCAAACTGGCGCGGATACCACCGAAGGCCGAGTCCAAAGCCGCTAAGAGGGCGATGGAGAGGTAGCTGGCGAACGATGCCGGCAGGACGTTGGGGAACGACAGACCGATGAGCACGCCCATCGCCAGTCCCACAACCACAATCCACAACGCCGAATTTCCCCTTTCTGGTACTACCCTCCTATCTTAGCAGGTTTAGCCTCGGAAAAGGCAATCCTTCCGCGATATGGGGCAATTTGCAGGAGTTTCGCAGAACGGTATTTGATGGAAACCAACTGGGACCATCCTTGAATGTCAATGTCGTTCTGAAGGGCTTTCAGCATCGGGCCAGAGGGTCCCACAGCCCGGATGACGTAGGGCGAGGCATACGGCACGCCATTGATGCGGATGGTCGGGCCGGCACAGAAAATCGAGGTGGTGGCCGTGTAGCGCTGGCCGTCGATGGAAATAGCTTGGGCACCGGCAGCGGACAAGAGCGCCACAACGCGCAGCACATATTGATCATGCACCAGCCGCAAGATTGCCGGTTCGTTGGGAAAGGCGGGTTTCGTGGCATCGTGCATCACCACTTCGACACCCGATCCCGTGATAGGGGTCAGATCCGCGAGTGGCGCCACCCGGTTCAGGTCCGCCTGGATGGTCTCGGCGTTGGCCGCCTGCCCCAGGGCGGCCAACTGGCCCTGCAGTTGGGTAACTTGCTGGCGCATAGCCAGGTCGCGTTGCTCAGCCTGAGTCACCAAGGCTGTCAGCAGTTGGCCCTGTTGCATTTGCGCGGTCTTCGTGATGAACCCGACTGTCCGAATTTGCTGGGTAATGAGAAATCCCAGCACCGCCGCCACCAAGGACAGCACCATCAGAATGTGGCGGGGCATGCCATCCCCTCCTGGGCATATTTGTCGAGTCCAGTATACGACTATCGCTGAATGATGTCCGCTCCCAGTTGGGTCAACCGGCGATCCAAGTCCTGATACCCGCGTTCGATAATTTCCCGGTCAGCGATCACCGTCTCCCCTTCCGTCATCAGGCCGGCGATGACCAGCGCGGCCCCGGCGCGCAAATCCAACGCCCGAACGTCCGCCGCATGCAAGGGGCGCCCCCCATAAATCAACGCCACCCGCTGGTCGGCCACGATTTGGGCTCCCATGCGCCGCAGTTCGCGGGCGTGGCCAAGCCGGTTCTCGAAGACGCGCTCGGAGATAATGTGGACGCCCGGCACCTTCAACAGAAAGGCCATGAACTGCGCCTGCATATCGGTGGCGAACCCCGGATAGGGTCCGGTATGGAGCGAAATCGGAGTGGTCTTATATTTCTCAGGCGTGGTCAGTTCCACAACGTCGCCATCCCGCTCTTCCACCCGGCAGCCCACATCCCGCAGGCGGCCCATAAGGCCCGGAAGATGTTCGGCAATGCAATTTTCCAACACGACGTGGCCGCCCGTGGCGGCTGCCGCCAGCATAAAGGTCGCTGCCTCGATGCGGTCGGGAATGATGGTGTGGGTGACACCGGACAATTCACGCTGGCCCACGATGCGGATGTCGGACGTGCCGGCCCCGCGCACGGTGGCGCCCATCTTCTCTAAGAACTGCGCCAAGTCCACAATCTCGGGCTCCATGGCGGCGTTGCGAATCCGCGTCTCGCCGGGCGTGCGGGCGGCCGCCATCATGAGATTTTCGGTCGCCCCGACCGACGGGTAGCTGAGATGGACGAGGCCGGCCTGGAGCTCCGGGGCATCCAACCGGGTGCCAATCTCCGTCTCCGAAACCTGGGCGCCCAGCTGCTCGAACCCGTAGATGTGGATGTCGATGGGGCGGTCGCCGATGGAGCATCCGCCCGGCTGCAGCGCCACCGCGTGGCCCATGCGGGCCAACAGCGGCCCAATGACAAAGATGGATGCCCGCATCTTCATCATTAGTTCCTGCGGAATGACATATTCATTAATCCCGGATGGATCGATCACAAGCGACGAGTGCGATACCCAGCGGACCGTCGCTCCCAACGCGGTCAGCACTTCCGTCATCACATCAACATCTCTGAGCCGAGGCACCCCCTCGAGTGTCACGGGGCCTGAGGCAAGCACAGACGCGGCCATAATCGGCAGGGCAGCATTTTTGGCTCCGTGAACCCTTAAGGTTCCGTCAAGCCGTCGCCCTCCGCGTACCACAAATTCTCCCATGTTGCATCGGCTCCTCCCTCTCCCGGGCCAATCCAGCGCACCTCGGGCTTCAACACCACGCCGCATCGCTGGTAAACCGTTCGTCGAATGCGCCGCATCAGCGTCAGCACATCGTGTGCCGTGGCCTGGCCGCAATTCACAATAAAGTTGGCATGCAGGTCCGACACGGCCGCGTCGCCTTCGCGCCAGCCCTTGGCGCCAATCTCTTCAATCAGCCGCCCTGCATAGTGGGGTTGCGGATTCTTAAAAATACTTCCGGCATTGGGCTCCCCGACCGGTTGACTCTTCTTGCGGTACTCCATGTTGTGCCGCATTTTGTCCCGAATCTCATCGGGATTTCCGGGCTTCAGCCGCAATGTCGCCTCCAGTGCAATCCATGGGTTATGCATGAACCGGCTTTGGCGATATTGGAACTGTACGTCCTCTGCTGGAACCCGCCGGACACCGGAAATGGCATCCCAAACCAGCACGCTCTCCACCACTTCCACCATGGAGCCGCCGTGCGCTCCGGCATTCATCACCAGCGCCCCGCCCAACGTACCGGGTATGCTGATGGCGAACTCCAGACCGGCAAGCCCGGAGCGCTCGGCCAAACGGCATAGTTTGGTGAGCAGGAGACCCGATCCAGCCCGGATCACGGGAGGGCTGACCTCTGTCTCCTTGAGGGCCCGCGACGTGGAAATGACCACGGCGTCCACCCCGACATCGGAGACCAAGATGTTGGTGCCCTGCCCGATGATGAAGTAAGGCAAACTTTCGTCCCGCACCCAGTCGAGCACACGGACCACACCGTCCAGATCGTCCGGATCCACAAACACAGACGCCGGTCCTCCAATACGGAACGATGTGTGCCGGCCCAACGGTTCGGCGGTCTTCACCTGACCCACATTCATGCTACGCAAATGGCTTGCTACCGGTTCCACATCCATCAGCCTCGCCTCCCCGCCGCTTGAGCCGCCTCCCGAATGGTATCGACGATGCGTTCCACGGCGTGCGCGTCAAACATTCCCCGCATGTTGGCGGACATCGTGTCGGTTCGGTCTGCATCACGCAGCAACTCTAAAACCTCACGGCGGCGAGCCTTCAAATCGCCTTCCGGGACTCGGATCCCAGCGCCCCGCCCTTCGATAACGGCGGCATTCTTGCTCTGATGATCCTCGCTGACATTGGGGCTGGGAACCAGCACCGCCGGCAGGCCAAAGGCCTGACAATCGGTCAAGGTCATGGCCCCGGCACGTCCGACGAACAGGTCGGAGGCCCGATAGACGATCTGAATCTCGTAGAAGTATTCGAAAACCTGAACCCGGCTTTCGTCCCAACCTTGAGGATATTGTTGCTGCAATCGAGCCTTCATGTCCCCATAGTAGCGTTTGCCAGTGGCCCAAATCATACCCAGGCCCGGATCAGCCAGCACGTCCGACATCAGCCGCAGCATCAGACGGTTAATCGCCTCTGCGCCCTGGCTTCCGCCCGTCGCCATCAAAACCCGGACATCCCGGCGGAGGCCCAGCGTCGTCCTGGCCTGCGCCTTGGACCGGTCCTCCGTCGGCGCATCGATGGGGTTTCCGGCCAGCACCACCCGCGTCCGCTCAGGAAAGTACCGGCGCGCTTCTTCGAACGGCACCAACACCGCCTGCGCCCGCTTGGCCAGTTGGCGATTCGTAAGCCCCGGCCACGCATTTTGCTCCTGAATGACCAGGGGGATATTCAAGAACCCCGCCGCGAGTCCGACCGGCCCCGAGACATAGCCCCCCGTGCCGACGACCACGTCAGGACGAAAGCGCCGCAAAATTCCCCAGGCCTCAGCCGTTCCCCGGAGCGCAGACAGGACCCCCGCCATCTTGCCGCGGAGGCCCGGCACCAACAGGCCGCGCGCATGTACGGCAGCGAACGGCACATGGGCACGCGGAACCAGATCCCGTTCCAACCCGTGGTCAGTCCCCACGTACAAGAGCTCGGTGTCGGGATCTTCCGCCAATAATCCTCGTGCGATGGCCAGTGCCGGATAAATGTGCCCGCCGCTGCCGCCGCCGGTTAGTACTACGCGCATCCCAATCACCCTCGACATTCCGTCTGCCATGATGAAACCACGGCGCAATCTCTACAGTATGCCGCCCCTCAGGTGGTGTGCCTGGAGATGTTCAACAGCACGCCCACGCCCGCCAAACTCAACACCAGCGATGATCCGCCATAGCTGATAAAGGGCAGCGTAATACCTGTGACTGGCAGTGTCGCGGTAACCACGCCCATGTTGATGGCCGCTTGAATGGCAATCATGGTCGTAAAGCCGGTTGCCAGCAGGCTGGAAAACAAGTCGGGGGCGCGCATGGCAATTCGGTACCCGCGCCAGGCGACCAGCATAAAGAGCAGCACCACCGTCAAGGTCCCGATGAGTCCCAATTCCTCGCCCAAAATGGCAAAAATGAAGTCCGTAAAAGCTTCCGGTAAGAATCCCAGCGCCTGCCGCGAATAACCCAAGCCCAATCCCAGCACCCCACCTGATCCCAGAGCCAGCAGGGCCTGGATGGTGTGGAATCCCTCGCCCAACGGGTGCTTCCAGGGGTCGGTAAACGCCACGATCCGCTGCAGACGGTAGGGCTCGAGAACGATCGCCGCCCCCAGAACCGGCAGGCCCGAACCGGCCAGCGCACCCAAGTGCCGCTTCCGGGCTCCCGCCACAAACAGCATCACGAAAAAGGTCCCCGCGATGGCCATGGTCGTGCCTAAGTCCGGTTCGGCCAACACCAAGCCGAAGACGACCACCGCCAGCGCCAAGTGCGGCATCACGCCCCGCCAAAAATCCTGAATGGTATCCTGGTGCAAGCTGAACAGGCGGGCAAACAGAAATATCATACCAATCTTAGCCAACTCGGATGGCTGCACCTGCAAGGAGCCAGCGCCCAACCACCGCCGTGCGCCGTTAATGGAAATGCCCACATGCGGGATGAGTACCGCCCCCAATAATACCACGGAGACAACGAACAAGGGCAAAGCCCATTTTTGGTAACGCCAGTAGTCAAATCGCGAGGCCGCAATCATCACCAGAAGCCCCAGCACCGCCCACATGACCTGGCGTTCCAGATAGTAGTACGGGGTGCCTAATGTACGATAGGCAACAGCGGCGCTGGCGGAAAATACCACCAGGGTGCCGATGGCCAACAGCCCCAAGACGCCAAACAACAACAAATAATCGAAACGGCCGGTCTTGTTCTCCATCGCGCCGCCCCTCCTCTCGCCCCGTTCTACCACCATGCCAGCGCCGCTCCGATGGCGGATACCAGCCAAAAGACCGTGACCACCCGTTCCTCCGACCATCCACCCAATTCGAAGTGATGGTGGAGCGGGCTCATGCGGAAGACCCGCCGGCCCGTTAGCCGAAAACTCATCACCTGAATAATGACGGACAAGGTCTCCGCGACAAAGAGAATGCCAACGACTGGCAACAGCAGCGGGGCGCCCGTCAAGACCGCTAAACCAGCCAGCCCGGCCCCGAGCGCCAACGACCCCGTGTCCCCCATAAATACCTTGGCGGGATGGAGGTTGACGCGCAGGAATCCGACCAATCCGCCCACCATGGCCAACGATCCCATCACCACCGCCTGCTCTCGGTGGCGCAGTCCCCACAAGGCAAAGAAAGCAAAAGACAAGGCGGCCGCCCCGGCGGCCAATCCATCCACGCCATCCGTCTCGTTCACCGCGTTGGCGGTTGCCAAGATAGCCAACACGGTCACCGGGCCGTACCACCACCCGAGCGGCAGCGTCCCTAAGTGAAAGGGCAGCACATAGGTCTTCGGCACCAGTCGGTACACGTACCAGGCAAACGCGGCGGCCAACACCACCTGCAGCAGCAGTTTTTCCCGGGCCCGCAGTCCCAGCGGCCGTTTGAGCGCGACCTTAACAAAGTCATCGCCAAACCCAATCAACCCGTTGCCCAGCGTTAAGAGCGCCATCGCCCAGGCCGCCGCGCTCCGGGGATCTAGAACGGCGACGGCGATGGGAAGTCCCGCCAAAAAAATGATGCCGCCCATGGTGGGAGTGCCCTGCTTCTTCAAATGCGCTTCCGGTCCCACATCGCGCACCTGTTGGCCAAGCTTGAGCCGACGCAGCAGGGGAATAACGATGGGGCCCAAAATCAGAGACACGCCCAACCCAATGATGCCTGCCCACGCATCCCTCATTGAGCCGCACCCCACTCTGCCAATTGCCGGCTCAGCCACTCAAACTGCATGCCCCGTGACGCCTTCAACAGCACCACATCGCCGGGTGCGAGACGGTCTGTCAACCAGCCCAGGGCCGCTTCGCGCGTAGCCGCCCACTCCGCCGCCAAGCCCTCGGCGCGGGCAGCTTCATAGGTATGACGGGCCCTCTCCCCCACGCACAACACCATATCGGCACGGGATTTGGCATAACGGCCTACCTGCTGGTGGCCAGGCACCTCTTGCTGGCCGAGTTCCAGCATGTCGCCGATCACCGCGACACGGCGTCCGGCCCGGCTCGCCAGCACGTCCAGCGCAGCCTCTGTGGACAGCGGACTGGCGTTATAGACATCCTCCAAGATCGTCAGTTGGCCAGCCTCGATGACCCGAATCCGGGAACGCCCGGCGTCGATGGCCTCCAACTGATCCCGGGCTTCTGCCAGGGAGACGCCCAGCTCGACTCCCACCAGCAGGCTGGCGGCCACGTTGTGGGCCTGGTGGACACCAAGCCATGGCAGATATACGGTCACCGGCTGTCCGTGCACCACGAGTTCGATGTGGGTCCGATCATGGGCCACCGCCGCCGAGACCACCCGGGCTGCGGCTCCCTCGAAGGTCCCAAACCATTGCACGCGGTGATTCGTTTGTTCCCCAAGTTCACGCACCCAGTGGTTGTCGTGATTGAGGACAGCCAGCCCGTCTGGCTTGAGTCCTTCAAGAATCTCCCCCTTGGCGCGCTGGATGGCCTGCATGGATCCCAGCCGCTCCAGGTGGCTCGGGCCGATGGTGGAGATGACCGCGACCTGGGGCGGTGCAATCTGCGTCAGCTCCAAAATTTCCCCGGGCGCGCTCATGCCCATCTCGGCCACAAAATGCGTGGTGCCCGCCGCCCCCCGAAAGAAGGACAGCGGCAATCCAATATTGGTGTTGTAGTTGCCAATAGACCAGACCGTTTGGTATCGGGCCGTCAAAACAGCCGCGGAAAGCTCCTTGACACTGGTCTTGCCCACGCTGCCGGTGACGCCGACCACCGTCACCTGGTGGGCTTCAATGTAGCTTCGCAAAAGCTGCCCCATCGCTTTCAAGGGACTGTTCACCCGGATCTGCGGTCCGGACTGCAACGGAAAATCGTCCTTGACCAAGGCAACGCCGCCGGCCTTCCACACCTGCTCGACAAAGGCGTGGCCATCCGTTTTGGTGCCCGGGAGGGCAATAAACAAGGTGCCCGGGCCTACCTCGCGGCTGTCAATCGTCAGTCCGGTGACGGGGCGCTCGGCCGGGCACTGAAGGGCCGTCCCCCCCGTCCAACGCTCCACCTCTCCAAAGGTCAATGGCATCATGTGCGCTTTAACTCCCTCAGCATTTGTCGGGCCACTTCCCGATCGTCGAAGTGGATTGTGCCGTCCCGGTAAATTTGGTAGGTCTCGTGTCCTTTGCCCACGATCAGCACCACGTCACCCGGCTGCGCCTGGCCGAGCGCCAGCTTAATCGCCCGTTCGCGATCGAGCTCCACTTGCCAGCGGCCGGCCACGCGCTTCATACCCTGTTCGATTTGATGAATAATTTCCAGGGGATCTTCCGAGCGGGGGTTGTCAGCGGTCAGCACCGTCCAATCGGCGTGCTTTCCCGCCATCTCGCCCATGAGCGACCGCTTGCCGCGATCCCGATCCCCTCCGGCGCCAAACACGACACCAATCTTCCCCAAGGTAAACTCGCGGGCGGTGACTAGGGCATTTTCCAGGCCGTCCGGGGTGTGGGCGTAATCAACAATCACGGTGAACGGCTGGCCTTCATCGATGCGCTCATAGCGCCCCGGC
>JAJZBJ010000097.1 GCA_021798975.1 Bacillota bacterium
AGTTATAATATGAGCCAGATACGGGAAAAAAGAGGTGGGCCTTTTGACGGACAACCGCCGCGTGGTGGTCAGGTTACCGCATCATCTCGTAGATGCTTTGGATCAGGTGGCGTCAGGTGAAGGACGACATCGCAGTGAGCTTATACGCGAAAGCGTCGAGTATTATCTCGCCGAGCAGCGCCGGCAAGAAATTCGACAAGCATTAATTCAGGGATACCAGGAAATGGGCTTTTTGAATTCCGCACTAGCGGAAGAACGCTGGGATCTCGTAGGGTTACCCAAGGAGTAGTCGTGGCCGGTTCAGACGTGACAGTACGCCGGGGCGACATTTTTTTTGCGGATCTTTCCCCGGTGGTGGGGTCCGAGCAGGGCGGGGTGAGGCCGGTGCTGATATTGCAAAACGACATCGGCAACCGTTACAGCCCTACGACCATTGTGTGCGCCGTAACGTCTCAGGTTCTTAAGGCGCGCTTGCCTATTCATGTGGAAGTGAAAGCGGCCGAATCCGGACTCGATCGGGATTCGGTCATCTTGTTGGAGCAAATCCGGACCATTGACAAACGGCGTCTCAGGGAACGCATCGCGCACCTGAAGATCGAAACCATGACGCGGGTCAATCAGGCCATTGTCATCAGCCTCGGATTAACCGAATTGTAGCGGCATTGCTCAGGGGAGGATCGTGACGGCATGAAGCCAATTGTGGGGATATCGATGTCGCGGGAGGTCACGGAAGGCTACCCGCGCGATTTTTTGCGTGCGACCTATATTGACGCGGTGCGCCAGGCGGGCGGTGTGCCGCTGCTGCTGGCCAACTGCGACGAGAGTGTGCAACTGCTGGAACGGTGTGATGGTTTGTTGCTGACCGGCGGTGGGGATGTGGATCCGACAACCTTCGGCGCCCCTGATGATGGAACCGAGTGGGCTGGGGTGTCGGCGGATCGGGACCGGACTGAATTGGCTCTTGTTCACGAGGCGGAACGCTTAAACCTGCCCGTGTTCGGCATTTGCCGAGGCCTGCAGGTGATGGCGGTGGCCTACGGAGGCACGCTCATCCAGGACATCCCCCGCCGTCGGCCCGACAGTGCTCTGCATCATAGCCAGAAGGAGTTCCGGGAAGAGGCTACCCATTCAGTCGATTTGGAGCCAGGCAGCCGGGTTGCGAGAGTCGCCGGCAGCACGCACTTTGAGGTGAATTCATTTCATCACCAGGCCGTTGACCGCGTCCCCGACGGATGGCGCGTGGTCGGACGGGCGTCCGATCAGACGATTGAGGCCCTGGAGCGTCCGGGGGAGCGTTATTTATTAGGGGTGCAGTGGCATCCGGAAGACCTGACCGGTGCCCACCCGCCCGCTCAGCACTTATTCGAACAGTTCGTGGAGGCCTGCCAGGCGTTTCGGGCCGGAAGGGAGCAGCATGTCTGACGTAGCAGTGGAGTTGTGGCGGGGCGATCGAATGGAGAGCCGGGTGCATGCCGATGTCGCCGTGGTCGACAGCGTCGGCCAGGTGCGCTTCTGGTTCGGGGATCCCAATCGGGCGACCTTTTGGCGCTCTAGCGCCAAGCCCTTTCAAGCTATGCCCATTATTGAATCTGGAGGCGCCGAACGGTTTGGGTTTGGATCCCGGGAGGTGGCCATCACCTGCGCCTCCCACGGCGGCGAGCCTTTTCACGTGGCATTGGTGCAGGACCTGCTGAATCGCATTCAAGCCGAACCTCAAGATCTTATTTGCGGCGTGCATCCACCCAGTCATCGGGAATCCGCGTTGGCTCTGGTGGCCCAGGGGCAAGAGCCCTTCGTTCTGCACAACAACTGCAGCGGAAAGCACACCGGCATGCTGACCTTGGCACGAGCCCTGAATGCGCCCTTGGCGGGCTACGAACAGCCGGATCATCCGGTACAGCAAGCCATCCGCGCCAACGTCGCTTACATGACCGGCATGGATCCGAAAAGCTTGTATACCGGGGTCGATGGCTGCGGGGTTCCGTGCTTTTACCTTCCGTTGACGCGGATGGCGTACAGCTATGCGCGGCTGGTCGATCCGCGCGGACTCGACACCTCCAAGGCGGGTGCCGCCATGATTATTTCCGAGGCTATGCGGCTCCATCCGGAACTGGTATCGGGCACCGGCCGCCTGGAAGTGACGCTGGCCGAGGCCGCCAACCACCGTTTTGTCTCCAAGGGTGGCGCCGAAGCGGTCTTTTGCTTAGGCATTCCGGACAAGGGATTGGGGCTGGCTGTCAAGGTGGACGACGGGAACAGCCGGGTCATTCCAACGCTGGTGGCGGCGACGCTTGAGCAAATGGGCGTGTTGAGCATGGAGGAGCGGCGGCATCTCCAGCCTCTCCTGCACCCGGAGATTCGAAACCACGCTAGCCGGTTGGTGGGAGACATTCGCGTGACCATGCAGCTGGTCTCCGGGAGGCTTTAATATGTGGGCTTTAGTAAATGCGCGTCTTTGGGACGGGCAATCGGTGAAGACGGAGCGCGGGGGTCTCCTGGTGGACGACAACGGCCTGATCCGGGCAGTCGAGGAGGACTATCAACCACCGGCTGGTGTGCCCGTTGTGGACGCCCACGGAGGCTGGCTCTTGCCCGGATTTATTGATGCCCACAGTCATGTGGGCCTCTCTACCAGCGGCGAGACCCTGGGCGGGCAGGATGTCAATGAGAGTTCTGATCCAGTGACCGCCGACGTTCGGGCACTGGACGGCATCAATCCGGCCGATCCGGCCATTGGCGAGGCGCTGCGAGGCGGCGTGACCACGGCCTTTATTACCATGGGCTCGGCCAACGTCATTAGCGGGATCGGGAGTGTGGTGCACATGGCCGGGCGAACCATCGAGGAGATGGTCATGGTGCCGGCCGCCGGGATGAAGGTGGCCATGGGCGAGAACCCCATTCGTGTCCATGGCGGGCAAAAACGACGACCGGGTTCTCGTCCAGCTGTCGCGGCGGTGCTGCGCGAATGGCTGGAGCGTGCTCGGCGGTACGAGATGGAGCAGTCGACCAAGCTTTCCGATTACAATCCGCGGCTTGAGGCTTTGGCGATGGTGATTCGGGGGGACATCCCGCTGCGCATCCATTCGCACCGCGCCGATGATATCCTGACCGCGTTGCGGACCATTGCCCCGTTCAAAGTGCGGGCAGTCATTGACCATGGCACCGAAGCCGATCTGGTCGTTGATGAGATTGTACGCCATGGGGTACCGGTAGTGACCGGGCCGTCCTTCTCCGCCCGTACGAAAGCGGAACTGCGGCATAAGGGATTCTGGACCCCGGCGCGACTGGCGCAAGCGGGGGTGGTGGTGGCGATCGCCTCTGATCACCCGGTTGTCCCCTCGGAATATCTCAGCGTCTATGCGGGGGTCGGGGTCCGGCATGGGATGAGTCTGGACGATGCGTTAAAGGCGGTTACCATCCATCCTGCCCAAATCGTGGGCATTCACGATCGTGTGGGGGCGCTGACGGTGGGCCGGGAAGCGGATATCGTGCTGTGGTCTGACAATCCGCTGACGGCGCTGCAGGCACGGGCCCAGAAAGTCTGGATTGGAGGGCGTTTGGTGCACGACGCCGGATAGCGGCAATTTCCAAAGCGGGAACCTTTTGGCATGCGATCCATATCGTACTAACGATGAACGCGTTATTCATCACGGATCTCTGCTGAAAGGATGTGCGACCTTGGCAACTGTAACCCCCGGCCCGTGCCCAGACACTGGCTGCCCGACCCCCACCGAAATCGACTGCATCGTGGTCGACAAGGTGTACGACTCCTGCGTCCAGACCATCACCACGACCCAGACCATCCATGGGGACGACTGCGCTGTGACTAGCTGCACGTTCGACCTCACCGCGTCGTCGTGCACGCCCGGGCCTATTACACCGGCTACAACCACTGACTACAGCAACATCACCTTTGTCATTGGAGCGGAGTATACGGTGGCCTGTTCGTCCGGTGCCATGATTACTTCTACGGCTTACACGACTGCGACCGTCACGTTATACAACCCATCAGGCACCACGCCGTCTTGCACGATTGTCTCTGGTACCTGTATGTGCGTGAATCTGCCCAATGGTGACATTAGCTGCACGTTGACCTTGTGCGTGTTGTTCCAAACAACCGCGACGGTGCAGTTAATGATTCCGACCTACGGGTTCTGCGTACCGCCCACCTGTGGTCAAGTGGGTCCCGTGTTGCCGTGTCCGCCCAGCTCCCTGTTCCCTCCACAGGCAGGCAGCTAATCGGACGTCTTCGTGAAAGCCCTCCCGCCGTGCGGGAGGGCTTTCCAACTATTGGAATTCCATCCAAATAGTCCTTGAGACGCCGCATTTTGCTGGGTGGGGCGGGTAACTTGGTTAGAGGCCGTGAGACCGGATTTCCCCTTGATTGCTGTGGCGTACGGGCTCCGATAGGCTAGGTTGAGAATTACCTAAAATTTAGCCCGAACGGAGGATATGTGCATGAATTACTTTACAGCCCTGCTCGTCGCCGCTGGCCTGCCGGTGACGATGGGAGCGGCCCCCGCTGCCATCACCCCCGTCACATCGGCCCCGTCCATTCACACCGCGGCAGCGCTTCCCGTGGCCACGGTGAACCAGGTGTATCAGACCATCGGTTTGGTCAACCAAGGGTCTTCCACGAAGACCGTTGCGGTGTCTCAACCGGCTCCGCAACCGACACCCCCGCCGTCCGCCCCGGGGTCCGGGACAACAAGTGCGCCTTCAGGGTCGTCAAGTTCCAATAGCCCGGCGCCGTCGACCGGCAGCACTGGCGCCAGTTCCGGCAACAGCGCATCGAGCGGGTCTGCGAGCGCGGCCAGCAACAGTGCCATGCAAATGATTAATCTCATCAACCAGGCCCGGCAACAGGCCGGTCTCAAGCCCTACACCATCAACAACACGTTGATGCAACTGGCAGGGGAGCGTGCCGTGGCCTTGGCTAACGGTCCCTTCACCAGCGATATGGCCGGGTACGGCTGGCCGGTTCAGATGGAACAGGCCGCGGGCATTCAGGCCCAAGGAATGGGCGCCGAAAACATCGCCGAGGCAGGGTCTGTGAGCCAAGCGTTTGCGATGCTGATGGCTTCGCCGCCGCACCGTTCCAACATCTTGAACCCCTACGAGACGCAAATTGGTGTCGGCGTAGCACCGTGGGGATCGGGTGTCGCGATTTCAGAGCTCTTCATCGGCCCGAATTCGTAACCTCTTCCAGTATTTCCACATAAAGTATCCCGGGTGATAGCCGTGGAACTTTTTGGGATCTATGTGATGACTGACTTGGAGCCAACGCTGCGGGAGCGATTCCTGCAGGCGTTGGCTCCTTGGGATCTCGTCAGCAACCGCGATACGGCCGAATTGGCCGTCCGTGTCGTCCCTGGGGAGGGGAGCCGGGTTACCATGGCGTCGACGAGCCGCTGGCCAGCCCGGCGGGCCGCACAGCTAATGGCCCAAGCTGCCGGCGTGGCATTGGTGAGGGCTCCGGTTAGCTGGGATCGCGACGTGGTCGAAGCGGCCGTGCCACTGGACGATGATGCCGAGGTGGAGCGCTTGCTTGAAAGTTGGGCTTGGGGGCTCTTTTTGTGGGCCGCCACCCGGCATCCCGAGCGAGGCCGATGGAAGGGGGTGGAAAGGGTGCGGAATAAGCCGAGTGCCCCGCTGGCGAAGCCCAAGCCGGCGGGCATCAAGCCCCGGCCAGCGTCTTCCAGTAAAGGGATGGTTGTTGTTCATCAGTCGCAAGGTATGGTGCGGTCGACCAGCAACGGAGCCATTTCACGGATTAGTCCTCCGCAGTCAGCACCGCGGCGGGGCTGACACAAGCGTTAATCCGTGGTGCACGGATGCGATGATCCGGCGAGCCGCCCCTCGGGCGGCTTTCTTTAGACCAGCACTCCGGTAAACGACGGCAGGCTGGAACCTTTTGGGTCAGGGCCCATATTATACCGTGAAAGGCCGCAAGTTAGGTTCTTCCTAGAAAGGAAGTGAGCACCGATGTCTATGTCTCAGGGACCGTGGGAACACAGCGACTTCCCGAAGCCTACGGAGATTGACTGCATTACTGTGGAGAAGGTATATGATTCGTGCATCCAGACCATCACCACGACGCAGATGTTGGGTGATGACGTGTGGTGTAAAGAGTGTGCAGTGACCAGCTGCACCTTCGATCTCGACAGCTCGCTTTGCACGGTGGGGACGATGACACCATCGACGACCACCGACTACAGCGACATCACGTTTGTGATTGGCGCCGAATACACGGTGTCCTGCTCGAACGGAAAGAGCATGACCTCTACCGCTTACACGACCGCTACCGTGACGCTCTACAACCCCACGGGCACGACACCGTCCTGCACTCTCATTTCGGGAACCTGCTCGTGCGTGAATCTGCCCAACGACACCATCAGTTGTACCATTACGCTGTGCGTCTTGTTCCAGACCTCGGCCGTTGTGCAAATCATGGTTCCGACTTACGGATTCTGCACACCCCCGACCTGCGGGCAGGTGGGGCCGGTATTGCCGTGTCCTCCGAGTTCGCTGTTCCCTCCGCAAAGCGGCGCGACCTCGGTTTGATGGAGTCGAATCCTCCCGTGCTTCCGGCCCGGGAGGATTTTTGCCCTACGGGCACGCGCCTTCTGTACCGCCCGGAGGCGGGTCACATACGCTATAGCATCGCGCGCAGGCCCCTGGGCCAGAAGCACGATATGCGCCGTAATCTACATGACAAAGGGCGACTCACATGTCAGAGACATTGATTATTGCTATACCCACGCACGACTCCCGTGCCGTGGTGCAGACCATGTTGGAACTGATGCAGGTTGGCCGGGAAATGGGGCGCTCAGTGATGGTGGTGACGACGGAAGCGTCCAATATCCCCAGATGCCGCAACTTGGTTCTCGATCGTATCCGCAAATATGTCACGCCTCCGGAGAGGCCCTGGGTGCTCTGGGTAGACTCTGACATTTTAATCCCCCCGGACAGCCATCCAGCTATTGTGGAGGCGCTGACCTGGGCTGAACGGCACGATGTGTGCATTGCAGCCAATTACATGATGGGCAACGGGGTTCCCGTGCTGATGCGGTCGCGGGATCCCGAAAAGGCCTATCATTACACACCCGCGGAATTGGAGGAGATGCCGCCGTATGCCGAGGTCGGTATGGCCGGATTCGGTTTTGTGTATTTGCGGCAACCTCTCGACTACCTCTTTCACGCAGACCGAGTGGGGGAGGACGTCCACTTTTGGTGGGACTTCCCGGATATCCGTATCTATTGGGCCAAGCAAATCCGTCTCGGCCATAAAAAGTCCGTGCTGCTGATGCCGGAATCGAGTGGTCTCGGCACGGAGCCGCCGGAACACGACGGGTCGGCCGCGGCCCGGCCCAACCGCCAAGCCCGACGCAGGGCGGCCAAGGAATCCCGATAAGTCGCGTATCGATGCCATGTGAAGACGTCCCGCCGTGGACGTCTTTCGTGCCTAAAAATTGTCCTCGATCGGGTATTACATTAGAATTATTCTTAGATGGAAACCAACTTTTTATTGGAGGCAAATCGCCATGGCTAAACTGCTTAACTCGAAAACGCATGAAAACCTCAAAGAGGCGTTCGCTGGAGAGTCGCAGGCGAACCGGCGCTACCTGTACTTCGCCCAAAAGGCGGACATTGAGGGCCGTCCGGAGGTCGCAGGATTATTCCGCGACGTGGCGGAGGGCGAGACCGGTCACGCATTTGGCCACTTTGAGTTCTTGGAAGACGTGGGAGACCCGGTGACGGGTGTTCCGGTTGGAACGACCGAGCAGAACCTGAAAAGCGCCATCGAGGGCGAAACATACGAGTACACCCAGATGTACCCGGGATTTGCCAAGACTGCCCGCGATGAAGGATTCGACGAAATCGCGGAATGGTTTGAAACCCTGGCGCGAGCCGAGAAGAGCCACGCAGGGCGCTTCACCAAGGGCCTCGAAAATCTGGAAGACTAGTCGTCGGACGGAGGGGGCGCAAGCCCCCTTTCGTGTGAAGAGGGGGAAAAGGTTTGGAGTATAACCCGCATCGCGACGAATATTGGAATCCAGAGGCGCTGCACCAGGACATGCAGCAAGCCTTCGACATCTGCAATGGATGCCGACTCTGTTACAATCTCTGTCCCTCTTTTCCCGCGCTGTTTCAAATCGTCGAGCGTTACGACCATGACGCGGCCCAGGTCACCACAGAGGAAGCCGACCAGGTTGCAGACCTGTGCTTCCAATGCAAAGTGTGCTATATGAAGTGTCCCTATATACCGCCGCACCGCTTTGATTTGGATTTTCCCCGGCTGATGCTGCGGTCCAAGGCCATTCGCGCCAAGACGAAAGGCTTGAGTCGCACGGACCGGTTTCTCGGTAATCCCGAGCAGGTCGGGCGGATGGGTCACATCGCGCCTGGGCTGGCCAACTGGTCCGTAAAAAATGCCGGAGTCCGCCGTGTGATGGAGCGTCTGTACGGTATTGACCGTCGTCGTCACTTGCCCCGATTTGCGCCGATTCGATTTTCCGAGTGGGTTTTGAAGCACCAACCCCAATCAACACCCAACCTGGACGAAGTGGACGTGGTGCTCTTTTCTACGTGCACCGTGGAATACCACGAGCCGGGAATCGGCCAGGCGGCCGTGGAGGTGCTTAGGCACAACAATCTCCGGGCCGCGGTGCCTGCCGGACAGGTGTGCTGCGGTATGCCGGCCTTAGATGGCGGGGACGTGGACGGGGCACTCCGCCGCGCACGGACAAATGTGGAGCTCTTGGCCCCATACGCGCGGGCGGGCAAACCCATCTTGGCCCTCCAGCCGACCTGCGCCCTCCTGTTGAAGCAGGATTACCCGACATTGGTGGAATCCGAGGATGCCAAGCTGGTAGCACAGCATACCCGCGATATTACCGAGTACCTGGCGTCCGCCATGAAGAAGGGAAACCTGAAGAAGGAGTTCCAATCCAGCCCAGGTCCTGTGACCTATCACCTGTCCTGCCACACCAAGGCCCAAGGGTTGAAGCGTGCGGCTAAGGAGTTGTTGGAGAGTATCGACGGCTGCGAGGTGGAGATGGTTGACCGGTGCGCGGGAATCGACGGAACTTGGGGCTTAAAAGCCGAGTACTACGAGGAGTCGCTGAAAGTGTCCCAAAAACTCACCGAACGGTTCGAGGCCCGGCATGATACCCGCGCATGCTCTGACTGCGCACTAGCCGGTTTGCAAATCGAGACGGTGACCGATCACGAGCCTGTCCATCCGGTCGAAATTTTGGCTCGTTCCTATGGGCTGACAGGAGGTTCAGAATGAGGCCGTTGTTGTTGACCGATATTGAAAGCATCCCCGCATATGAGGCGCAGCGTGACATCACGCGACGGCGCATCATCGCGCTGAAAAAACAGCGCCGTGTGACGTTGGGACCCCGGGTTTCCCTAGTATTCGAGAACTGGGACACCATGAAGTTTCAAGTGCAGGAAATGTGCCGAATTGAGCACATTTCAGAGCCGCGGCTGGTGCAGCAGGAGATTGATGTGTACAACGACCTCTTGCCGGAAGGCAGAGCGGTGGGGGCCACGCTGTTGATTGAGTTGGTGCAGACTGACGACATGCCTGCCATTTTGCGGGATTTGAGCGGTCTTGAGGAAGCCGTTTATCTGCGCTTCGGTTCGCGGGAGATTCATGCGGAGGCTGAGCGGGGACGATCCACCGAAGAGAAGACCAGTACGGTCCATTATCTCACCTTCCGGTTTGAATCGGACGATCCGCGGGAGCTTGCTGATGCCGGGCAGGTTGGACTGGCATTGGAGCACCCCAACTATCGTCATCACGCGCTATTAGCCAAAGAGACTGTGGTGTCCTTGGTCCAGGATCTGCTGACGCAGTAACAGGGCGGTGTGATGCATGGAAGAGGAATTGCGAGCCCAGGGACTTCGGGCGACGCCCCAGCGGGTTGTGGTGATGGAGGCGCTTCGGGCCCTGTCCCATCCCGACGCCGAGGCGGTGTTGGCCTTCGCGCAGACCCGCCACACGTCGATGAGCGTGGCCACCGTATACAACGTCTTGGAGAAGCTGCGGAGGGCCGGTCTGGTAGCTGCTGTGGATGTGCGTGGCCGCCGTTGTTTTGACATCCGGACGGAGTCTCATGACCACGTCCGGTGCCGGCAATGCGGTCGGCTCAACGATATGGACCGCCACCCCGCCACACGGATTGTCGCGCCCGACCAGGAGTCCTGGGTCATCGATAATCAGTCGGTCCTGTGGGAAGGGTTGTGCCCCACCTGCCAGAGGGAGGTTCAGCATGGATGAATCGGAGTGCCGGGCCTGCCGACTCCATGCCACTCGTACGCAGGTCGTGGTCGGTCGTGGTCCGCGTGCGGCGCAAGTGATGATCATTGGGGAGGCCCCGGGACGGGACGAGGATCGGACCGGGCTCGGGTTTCAGGGCGCGGCCGGTCGGGTGTTCGAGGACATCTTAGCGTTTTTGGGATTGCGCCGGGACGAGATTTGGCTGGCCAATGCGGTCCGGTGCCGCCCCAGCATTGACGGGAAACGCAACCGCGCTCCCCGCCCGGACGAGATTGCAACGTGCCGTCAATGGCTGGAGCGCGATTTGGGTGAGGTTCAACCGAAGGCTGTCGTCACGTTGGGACGGGTGGCCTTCGAGTCGGTGACCGGCCGCCCGTGGGACACCCATCAGCGCGTGGAGCCGGTGCCCATTTCGCACGCGGCCCAGGTCTTCGGGCTGTATCACCCTGCGTACCTTATTTACCGCCGCAATTTGCAAAGTGCCTATCGGGACGACATGCGGCGCCTGAGAGAGCGTCTTGTAGCGCTCAACATCCCATTGGCACCGCCGACGGGTCCCTGGACGAACGCGGATGCACCGGAAGGAGGCCGTTGATGGACGTCCAAATGCGCCAGATCTTCGAAGCGCAACAAAGGCTTTCAGGGCGGGTGGTTCGGACGCCGCTCATTTTTTCTCCGCGCTTGAGCGAGGTCACCGAAGCCGAGGTTTGGCTGAAGCCGGAGCACTTTCAGTTGACGGGATCGTTTAAACTACGGGGCGCC
>JAJZBJ010000098.1 GCA_021798975.1 Bacillota bacterium
CCTTGGACCGGTCTCGGTCCCGTACTGTTCCAGAAAATGGAGGGAGATCGTCAAAGGAGCTGCCAGCCCGTCTAGCGAAGTCCCCATTAGCGCAGTAGCTATGGGGGGCCCTGATGAAGCTCAGAGTGTACCGGGGGATACGATGGTGGTGGGCACTCCTGGTGTTTCTTAGTGGATCCCCGATCAGCCAGATGTTGACTGGCTCGTTCCCACTACAAATTCTATTTGTTGTGCTTTGGGACGTGGGGCTCGCGGTGGGGCTACCGCGGCTGTGGGATTGGGGTCACCCCTGTATCTCACAATCCACGAGGACGGATTAGCCGTCGGTTCGTGGCATTATGCGGTGCGCGATCTTGAATCCGTCTACATCTCGAATCGTGCCATCATGCTACGGCATAACAAGCGCCGAGTATTTCCGCTTTATCTAGTCGCTACGAGGGCTGAGCGCGACCGGTTGCCGGCGGTGGTGGCGTGGGCTAAGCAGCAGGGCATACCCTCGGCGATTCGCGCGTTCGCCCGTCAGCAGTAATCGGGATGAACGCGAGCTCACCACGCCTCGGCACTCGGGGGGAGAATACCCATGACGCTTCCTCGTGAGGGGATGTCATCAAGCACTAGAACAGCGTTGTTTCCACGACGCTCAAGGGATGACATGATGGGCCAAGCCGCTTCGCAGTGGAGTGCATTTGCCTGGGAGGTCGCGAAGAGCTTAGAAGTCGTGGCTATGCGCGATGAAAGCGGGTTCCGTGCCCCAATAACCTCAGAGGGAACGCGAGCTATGCCGTTCTGGTCTTCATTGTCCCGAGCCGTAAAACTCACGGAAACTGTGCCGGCATATCGTGGATTTGAGCCGGTGGTCATTTCGTGGGAATCGTTTCGGGACAATTGGTTGCCGGGCCTTGTGAAGGATGGGTTTTTGGTTGGTGTGAACTGGAGCGGACCCCGCGCCACAGGTTACGACGTGGCACCACAGGAGGTTGCCCAGCGGATCGAGTATGAAATTGAGCAATTACACACCTAAAAGGAGCCACCGCGCAAGCCATGCTGGAGGATGGTCGAGCATCCGGGTAAGTCGTTCCGGCGGTGAGTGCCCGGATGCGCTGGGACGAGTCTCATGCACACTCGGGGGCGTATGTGCGCTAACGTGCGCATCCAGAAAGTGGCTTGAGATTGGCGCAGGAGCCGGAACCGTTGCTACCGAAATCTTTGGACCAGCGGCATTTCGCAACAGCGGGCTCTCGATGGCTGGCTCCGGGATGTCCGACGTCGTACGCCAGGGAGGACATCATGCGGCTCTCCGAAGCATCTCAACGGTATTTGGCCACGCGCACCCAAGAGGGCTTTTCTCCCCACACGATTCGGGCCTATCGCTTGCAACACCAGATCCTCATTCGTGAGGTCGGAGACGTGGATCTGACCGCGGTGACGCTGGACCTTTTGCGTGCCCATCTGACGCATCATGGTCATCTCAAGTCCTCTAGCTTGGGCCACAAAATCCGGGCCATCAACGGCCTGTTTCGCTGGGCGGAAGACGAAGGGATTTGCGTGACGAGCCCAGCGCGGAAGTTAAAGGAGCCGAAATTGGGCCAACGAGTGCCGAAGGCCCTAACGATGGACGAGTTGGAATGGCTGCGCGACGCCTGCCGCACCACGCTGGAACACGCGGTGATCGCGTTTTTCTTTGCCACCGGGTGCCGGGTGGGCGAAGCCGTGCGGTTGAACTGCCGGGATGTGGATTGGCAACGGGGCCGCGTCGTCGTGGTGGGCACGGGAAACAAGGAACGCGAAATCTATCTCGGGTCCAAAGCCCGGATTTGGCTCACCCGCTATTTCACCGAGCGCCAGGATGCGGATCCCGCCCTCTGGGTGACGGAGCGGGCCCCCCGTCGGCTGTCCATTCAGGGCCTGCAAGGGGTCTTTAAGCGGGTGGCCGCGCGTTGCGGCTTGGCGGAGAAAGTGCATCCCCATACCATGCGGCATTATGGGACGACGTTGTTGAATCAAGGGGCGCCGCTGGCGGCGGTGCAATCCATCTTGGGTCATGAGAAACCCGAAACGACCCAGCTCTACGCCGTGCTGAGCGGGGAGACACGACACCAAGCCTATCAACGGTACTTCGTTCAATAGGATCTCTACCGCCAGACCGTCGGCAGTCCTGGCGTTTTCATGCTTGCCGTTAAGGAGCTCTTGGGGGCGAGTGTCCCGTAGATGTCGGCGGCTAGTCGACGGCGTTGCCCCCACCACCTTGGGGCTAGTCCCCCCTCCAGACGGCCTGTATACTGTAATATGAGCGGGTCTGAAAAGCCCCGATCGTTCTCCCTCCGGCGTGCCGGGTCTGCGGTCTACCGCTTCCTGTAAGCGAGTAGAACCGGAGGGAGGTGGTGCCATGAGTCTCCATCTCACCGTGCCTGTCGCTGTCGCAATAGTCGGTTTGATTGGGCGATGGCTTCTCAGTCGTCGCAAAAAGTAATCCGCGCGGGACGGCAGCCCGGCGGATTACGATGAGTCTCTAGCTCTCTGTTAAGCGATCGCAGACTTCGGAGCTCTGCACGCCACCCGGCCACTACCGAGTGGCGTGCATCTTTATGTCTCTGTGCATTTTACCCCATTGTGATACTTCTATCAAACCGTGCGGTGTCCAATTCCTCCATCCACGCCACCGCCTAACCGCATGGGAGCCAAGTCCGATGCAGTTTTCTTGACAACGTTAATGATGCGCTCTCGGGGGCAAAAGTACCGGAACCGGTAAGGACCGTTGTCGGAGGGTGCGCAGATCCCAACTGTCGGTGGCCAGGCTGCTGAGCAAGATGTGCCCAGCTTGAGGGCGGTAAAGTCCCGTAATGAGGTCGGCAAGCATGCTTTTCCCGGCCCCGCTCATGCTTAGGATCACGGCAGTTTGGCCTTTGTTTCACCGAAGATTGACATCGTCCAAGCCGTGGTCTCGACCGGGGTAGCGAAAAGGGTACCGAGTCAAAGACCCACTGGTCGATTTTTGCTGTGCCATGCGCGTCGCCCTGTTCCGGCTCCACATCTATAAGTCCGTAGGTCTTGTCAAGGACTACAGCGATCCGCCAGTAAAGTGGTTCCAGCAACGCCATGCGATGTTTGTGTTTTACAGGTGCCGGCGATCGGATACCCAGCAATGACGGCTCCTTTACCCAGATAGTTGCTGCCACGGACGTTGCCATTTCTATCAGCACCGGCCACTTGAGTGCCGCAGCGCAGTGTGGCATCATCGCAAGAGAGCCAGGATGGAGAGGTCCTTCATGCGGGTGCTGATAACCGGGGCGATGGGCAACTTGGGAGGGTTTGCGGTCCCTGAACTGTTGGCCCGAGGTGTCTGTGTGCGGTCGTTTGACGTACCGTCCAAGCCAAACCTCGGCCAGGCCAGACGGTATGGAACGTCGGTCGAGTTCTTTTGGGGCGATGTCCGGAACGCTGCGCAGGTGGAGCGCGCCACCCAAGAGGTGGACGTTGTGGTCCACCTAGCTGGCATTATTCCACCGCTTGCCCACGAGCGTCCGGACCTTGCCGAAGCCGTCAATGTCGGCGGAACCCGTCATGTGTATGATGCCGCACTCGCCCAGAGCGTCCCGCCCAAAGTGCTGTTGGCCTCCTCGTTCGATGTGTTTGGACCGACCACGCACTTGGAGCCGCCCCGCATAGTTTCGGATCCCCTGGTCGCCAGCGACAACTATTCCGAGCACAAAATCCAGGCGGAAAGAGCGCTTCAGGCAACGAGTTTGACGTGGGCTGTCTACCGATTGGCTGATATGCCGGTGTTAGGCCCTCGAACGCCCCATCCAATGATGTTTGACATCCCGCTCAACACCCGAATGGAAGTGCTGCATCCCTCCGATGCGGCGGTGGCCATCGCTGAAGGCATTGTGTCAGGCGCCATCTGGAACGAGGTGTGGCTCATCGGTGGGGCCCCGGCGTGCCAAGTTACGTATGAGCAGTACCTTACCAAGCTGCTTGGGGCGATGGGCCTGCCCATGCTCCCCGCGGCGGCTTTTGGCACGCGGCCGTACTGTACCGACTGGTTGGACACGCGCGCCAGTCAAGAGCTGCTCCACTACCAACAACATACCTTTGATGCGATAGTCGCCGAGATATCCAAAAATGCCGGCCTTCTGCGCTATCTGGCAGCGGCCGTGGCTCCGTTGGCGGGCCGTCGGCTTCTTCGAATGTCTTCGTATTACCGGGCGGGTTAGGGGAGGAAGAGTGTGACGCATGGCCGCGTGGGCGGCCAGCTCCCAAATGGGGAGGCAATTCATAAAGCGCCAAACGCTGTTCTGAGAACCTCCTGTGACCGCGCCACCCGGTCATCATTAAGGTGGACTCCACTGTCAAGACAATTTTTTTGACCCCCTAAAGTGCGAGACTGTAAATCCCCTTTCTGTCCCGTAATTGAGTTGTTGACTTAAAGCGATGGCTTAAGGCGCCACTCCCAGGATGGCATTGTCCGGGTCGTACCAGGAAGCGCTACTATGCGGAGGGTGTTTTTCGCCGCCATGGCGTCAGCGAGTACCATCTGCGAGTATCCCCCGCGAACGAGCCGGCTCTACATTTCTATCGAAAGTGTGGACTCGTCAAGATCCGCGAGGAACGCCATCAGCACGCCATGTGGCGCATGGGAGAGCACATTTAATGGATGTGGCGCTCGCCGCGAGCAGCCGGCGGATGGTGGATGCTTTGGTGCAATACTTGACGTTATCAATAGCCGGATAGTCTCTCGGTATTTGAGCCCGATAAGCTGGGGGTTTGCCAGTAATTAACTGGAAGCGGGGTTGCGAGAGGGCGAGCCCAGGGAGTTGCTGAGCTTAGGGCATGGCAAACCACACGATGCGCCCGGGGTTTCCGCAGGGCATCGTGGGTCAGCGCTCTGTCGGCGGCCTCTTAGGCGGGAGCCAGCATCGACCGAAGGTCGAGCGGCCGGGCCTGATACCACGCATCGAGGTGTTGGCACATGGCGATGCCATAGAGGCGAATGGTCCACATCATGGTGCTGCGATGGTGGCCGACCGCTAGGTGGAAATCTTCTTTGACCCGCTTGTTGCTCCGTTCGCAACTGGTGCGACGATTGTACACCGCGGCCCACGCCGCGCTATCCCGGGCCACCGGGGGAAACAACCGCGGATTGCGTTTCGTCTCCACTTGCCCCGATCTTTCATGGGCAAGCCCTTGCGGCAGATGGGGACACCCGTCGCCGAATAGGTGATCTCCTCCGGCCGCGCGCCCGTGCGGCGGGTGCTCCGGTCGTTCAAATCAATAAACGCCCGGATTTGGCGGGCCTGTAGATAATCATAGATGGGCCGCGCGTCATGCGCGGCATCCAGAATCGCGGTGCGCCAGGTGTAGCCGGGAAAGCGGTTGGCGAACTCCTGAGCACTCACCACCCAGGAAATCGCATCGTGGCGGGTGGCCCGCTGCAGCCGTGGATACAGCGGCAGATCGTAGGGACTCTCCGCCGCCACGAGCGTGTACACGTGATACCCAAAGAAGTACATGTTGCGATAGCTGTCCCAGCCGATGTCACAATCGGGCTGCGAATAGAGGCGGGCGCACCGGCAGTGCCGGCGGCCGCGAGCGGGGCAGGCGCACAGGCGTTTGGTGCGCATTTTTGCAGCGGTCACCAGGGGCATGCCGTCGCCCGCGATCATCAGGGCCTCCGGGTTGCCCAGCAACCCGGCCTGGGCTGACACGGCGAGAAACTGCGCTTGAAACAGGTGGAGCAATCGGTCGAACGGCTGGGGGCGATGCGTGGACAGTTTGGCCAGCTGCGCCAGCAGCTGGGCAATTTTGCTCGGACCTTTGGTCGGGGCTTTTTGCCCGGTCTTGGCCCCTTTCACCTTTTGGCGGCTGAGCCGGCGGTGCGTCGAGCGGTTGACGGTCTCCGCCGCCCAAAGGCGGCGGAAAAACCCATAGAAGGTGCCCACGCCGGGGGTATGCCCGTATTCAAAGCCACTGAGGATGGCATATAAGGGACAGCGCTGCAATTGCTGCACCCACTGGGTAATCGACGGCTCGCCCACTTCGAGCATCAGCAGATACGACCGGAGCAGGTCGGCGGGATCCCACGGCCGGGGACCACGCAACGAAAAGGTGTCGTGAAGCCATCGCGCCGTGTCGGAGAGGTCGGTCCGCCAGAACTTGGCCACCAAAGCCCAATCGGGGACGACAAACTGGAGCGTGCCCGGCGCGTAATGACGCCGCAACTGCGCCTGGACAAACGTTTGATAGGCAGGATGCGATCGGACGATCGGGAACATATGTGCCACCCCAATCGCCGAGAAGATAGAGCGTGCAAACGCCCTTCTCGGCGATTGGGGAGAGGCCGCGGGAAAGTCAACTTTTAGGGTTCACGGTGACGGCATCGGGGCACGGAATTTCCAATTCATCGACCCCGGACCGCGGTTTGGCGTGGGGGCAAATGGCCCTGGCGTTCGAGGCAGAATCCTTGCCCCATCTGCAAAACGGAATCCCGAGAGGCTATTGTGCTTTCGGGGGCGAGAACGCACTAAGTGAAGCGCTGAGTGGTCATGGCGTTTGTTACCGTTCGGGTGCCGAAGTCGATACGTAGGTCACCCCAGGCTTGACCGCCTTCGCGTTCGCCACGGTACGCACGGCCGGAAACGGCGCCCCCCGATTCGGAAACCGAGGGGGTTGCCGGTTTCCTTGCTTTTGCACTTCCTGAGGTTACTGTGGCTGCGATATGGGGCTATCGAGATGTTGCACGATTTGCGTTTGTAACGACCGCGGAAGTTTTTTCTGGCTCCCAATCGTGATCTCGACAAGTCCACCGGCGCGTTGCCAGGGAATCTTGATGACGTTCCCCGTCGCATTGGCCAAGTACCACACAGCGGGATCATGCACGACATGATAGCCGAACGGTATTTCGGGTTGTCCGTCGAGTTGGGGCCAGTGCTTGGCGGTCAGGGTCACGGAGGCGTGAGCGGGCACTTGATACGTGGCTTGGTACACATAGGTCGTCTGTGTTTTCCAGACAATGGCGGCAGCTTGTTGGGATTGCAGCACGGCACCCGGGACGCCCAAGGAGAGTCCCGTGGTGGAGAATCCCGCCCGTTGCGCAAACGCGGTCGGCGAGAGGAGATCAACGCGCGGGATGCCGGGGTTCCCTTGCGACGCAGGGACGACAGCGGGCTGGATGCGAAACCACTGACCTTGAATGACCGTCGACAGGATGTGGCTTCCCACCGGCGTGGCTCCCATGGCGACAACCGCGGCACTCACGAGCACGCCGGCCATGACTGCGCGGGAGCGGGACCGGGGTGGTCGTTGCAACCGGTCCTGAATCTGCGGCCACAGTCGCAATCGGGCGTCGTTACTTTGCTGGGCGACCTGGGCTTTCCACGCGGCGAACTCTCGGTTAACTTCGGGGGGCAGGTCGAACATGCGCTACGCCACCTTTCTCTGACGGGACATCGGATTGTAAGAGCGAGAGGAGCCTCTGTCGGGCGTGATGCAACCGGGATTTGATGGTACCGACCGGGCAATGGAGCGCCTGGGCAATCTCCTGGATTGGCATATCTTCGCCATAGTACAGCCACACCACGACGCGCAGATGTCGCGGGAGACCCTGCAACGCCCAGACTAGGGTCTCGTGCCCCGTCTCGGAGGTTGATTCCGCGCGATCCGGGACGTCAGCCACCAAGGTTTCCCTCCGCGTACGTACCTTGTGTTGAAAGCTCAGCGATTGACGAATGGCAATGGACCGCAACCAGGGATACAAGGGTTGGTGGGGGTCATAGGTTCGGAAAGACCGGAACGCGCGCAGAAAGGTTTCCTGAACCACATCGTCCGCGTCATGGGTGTTGCCGAGAATGCCCAAACACAGACGATAAGTCGTGGCAAAATACGGCGCAAATAGCAACTCGAACGCTGCGGCGTCGCCCTGTTTCAACTGCGCCACCCAACGGGCTTCTTGGTCCACGGTGTCACCTCCTGTTCTATATACCATCAATTGCCGGGATAGGGTTCACGCAAAACACGGCAGCGATGTCCCAGCATAGGGCTATCCCAGCGAGCGTCAGGGTTAGGAGGTGGGGAAATCGTCCTTATTTGGAGAGTGGCTAAGAATTACTGTGTGAAATGCCGGAACACAACTCCCGTGCGCCCGCCGAGGATAGCTACCGGGGCCATTACCGTTGGGGTCGGTCATGGTCGGGCCGCAGAGCAAATTTGTAGAATACTTCACGGAACTAATGAAGGACATCCGGGGGCGTATGCGCAGTAAGAAAGACGGCGCGGTCTTGTTTGGGTGAGCGGGCAGACTATAATAATCGTAGATAGGAAAAGGGGGCCGGGACGGTGCTTGCTCCAGTGGTACAACGGCACTTGGCGGATATTTCGCGGATCTGTCAGCAGGAACGCATTGAGTCATTGGCGGTGTTCGGTTCGGCCACCCGCAACGACTTCGCGGAGGAGAGCGACATCGACCTGGTTGTTCAATTCGCTCCGGGTCAGCGCGTGGGCTTTGTTCGACTGTTGGCCATTCAAGATCGATTGTCGGAGGTATTTGAAGGCCGCTCCGTCGACATGCACACCCTCCGGGAGATCCACCCGGTGATCCGGGGCCAAGTCCAACAGCAGATGGTGCCGATTTTCCCACCGGAGGCCCAAGCTTAATGACCGAAAAGAACCCGGCCGTGTACCTCACCGATATGGTGGGCGCATGCGAGAAAATCCTCCGGTACTGCGAAAATCGGACCGTCACCGAGTTCGTCGACGACACGCTGTTGTTTGATGCGGTCCTGCGGAACCTCACCGTCTTGGGCGAAGCCGCCGGGCGCCTGGACCGACCATGGACCGCTCGTTATCCCGATGTTCCTTGGGCTGCCATCACGGGCATTCGCCATCGCGTGGTGCACGACTATGGCCATGTGGATCCCGACATTGTCTGGGACACGGTCCAAGAGGATGTCCCAGCGATCCTCCGTCAGCTCACGAAAATCCTATCCGACATGGATTCGGACGCGCTCTAACGCGCGGGATCCAGTCGCCTCGATGGAGCCATGGGCCAGGGGTCTGTGCCCAACCTTGCGATTGGCAATAATATGGTGTGCGAATGAGCTTCGGGGGCGTATGCGCAGGAAGCTCTGACCGCAAGCCGTCCATAGGCAGCACCTCGGATGTCGTGCTGCAAGCGCGTACTAGTCGTCGCGCATCACCCAATGGAGGGTGTCGAGACTAAACCGGTCCAATTCGGTCTGGGTCAGCAATCCGAGCTGCCGCATGATGATGAGGCAGGCGATCGCCGTTGTTCGACTGAACTCGTCGAAAGCCCGCTCTATCTCCTTAGCCCGCTTATGGATGAGTTCATACAGTTGCAGGTAGCGGTTGTGAAGGGGCAGGGCCTCGTCGTCGCACAAGGTTCGGCACTCGTTCAGGATTCGGTGGCAGAGTCAGTCGAGTGCGACGACTCGAACCTCCTTGAACACCCGCCAATCTGGCTCCGGAATAGTCATCTGATGTCCTCCTCGTACAAACTCCTGTCGCCGTCATGATATCGCAGCGACTGGACTGGAGGAACCGGAGTCAGACGAAATGGAGAGGACGCGCCGCATGGAAGACGCGCGGCCGTGGTGGTGGGGCAGAATTCGCCATTGGGCACATATGGGGGCAAGAGTCCCACAGGAGATGCTTGGGCCCCATTTAAGTACATTCAGCTCATCCGGGGCGCTAAACGTTGTGTATACTGGGTCTATCACAGGGAAGCGGAGGTCTGAGGCGATGCAATGGTCTGAGGTGCGCGCACTCTTTCCGAACACATTTGTCTTGATGGAAGACCAACGGTCCTACACTGAAAACGGTGAATGGCACGTGGACGAAGTGGCCGTCATTCGGCCGCTGCATGATGGGAAAGAAGCCCTAATGGCGGTGAGGGCAGCCCATGGTTCGACATTTGTCTATCATACCAAGCACCCGGAGATTGTCATTCCCATCCGTTCCATGCCTGCCTATCGAGGGGCTACGCGTGAGACTTGAGTACCGCGATGGCCTTCTTTTCGCCTCGTTAACCATCGAACATGGCGGGCGGACGGTTACCGTGGACGACGTGATCGTAGACACCGGCGCGGCGGACACCATCATCGATATCATCGCCGTATACCCCTTGCAACTCGCGGCCGACGAAGACGATGTCATCGTACGGATGGCGGGTCTCGGGGGCTTTGACTACGCCGTGCGCAAGACCGTCGACGCCCTCACCTTTGCCGGGTATACCCTGACGAACCCATCGGTGGATTTTGGGAACTTGGTGGGGCACCCCGGCATCTATGGATTGTTGGGGATGGACATATTGACGGAAGGACAATTCGTCATCGACTTGCATGCAATGACGATTAATCCCTACGGGCAGACCCGACAGTAATCTGTTTTGACGAAGCTTTCCTTCGTCGCAGCAACTGTTTACCATAAGAACCAGCGGGATTCGGGGGCGAATACGCCGTAAGATCCGGCCCACTTGGGCCGGAGTACGCTATTCGCTTCGCCACGTCATAGCTGGTTCCTACATTCTGAACCCCTAACGACAAGCCTACTTCCAGTGCTTACAGTGTACATATGGTACGCAACGCCATGGACGTCAATCTGGGCGCCGGGAACTTGAACGGCCGAGCGAGGAGGCGGGTCAGCATGAGTGGTGGCGCGGTATGTCTGTTGTTTGCACCAGCGGGCTTCTTGTGCTTGCCGGCTGGTCTACTGTGGTACGGCTTAAAACAGCGTCCCCTCACGGTCCGTCAGGCATTCCTGATTAATGCCAGCTATGGCCCCATATGGGCCGCACTCCTGAGCTTCACAAGCGGTGAGGGGTGAGGTGTGTTTTTGTCCTCACGGGAGCCTTTTTGGTTGTCATGCTCCTCGTGACGTTCGCAGGTGCAGAGAGCGCCCGTTCTCAAGGCGCTACGCGGCTCGGGTACATGACGTTACGGCAGTCCCCCGTTGCGCCGGAATGGGATCAGGTGATTTATCCGCCGAATCCGGTTCCCCGAATCGGCCGTAAATGGAAACGCATCATCG
>JAJZBJ010000099.1 GCA_021798975.1 Bacillota bacterium
ACGTATCGTCAAAACGTGCCATCATCTCTCACCTCACATGACTTGTGTCTCCACCTTATGCCTTGTAAGGAAATATGTGCCGACGTCGACGGGGGTCAAAAGCTCGTCGGATCGAGGCGTATGTCCGACAACTGCAGGGCCAACTCGATGCGCGTCGGGGAAGGATTGAGGGGGACATCACGATCCGGCGGCCGTCAAATTCAATGCGGCCATTGGGGTGCTGTTGGGGCCGCCGTGGATGGGTCAGGTTGCCCCGGGCCATCCCGCGGCGTTGTGCCGGAAGGGGCCCGATATCGCGTTACAACGGTCGCGGACTGACGGTACTGGGTGTTGCGGGGCAGGTCGAGTCGGTTTGCCGTTCCATCGGGATGATTCGCCCTCGACAGGCGAGGGATTGGCGGCGGTCTCGGCTCACAACCCCCATAAGGCGGTACGCGGTACTCCCGCATAGATCCCATTGCGCCAGTTCATATGGCGCCTCCGATCACCACAGGCCCTGACCGGGTACCAAGAAGTCAGACCCAATCGTCTCTCATCTGGAAGTATGGTATGGCCGAACGGCTTCCTCCGGCTCCTCTCTGCAATTCTTCGCCTCCGGAGTGGCGGCCGTTCCCACATCCGTTGGGACCACGTGGGAGTACAATGGTAAGAAACACGAGATGTTTCTTACGCTAAATCGGGTCAGCAGGGGCAAAGGAGGATCATCATGCGCATTTCGGAATTGGACGAGAACCGTCTATCGGACACCGACAAGTCGAATCTCCTCTTTAACCTGCGCGACGATGGCCAGCGCGGGGACTGCATTGTGGTCTTGGGCAGCCAGAAGGCTGTGAAATACCGCGTGCCTAAAGCGGTGGAACTCTATCAGGCCGGCCGCGCCAGCAACATTCTGGTCTCGGGCGGCAGCCAGTGGCCTGGCCACGCGGACCCCGAGGCGCTTGAGATGAAACAGGCGCTAATAGACGCCGGGGTGCCGGAGGACGCGATCTTAGCAGACACCGAGTCGCGCAGCACCAAAGAGAATGCGCTCTGCTCGCTGGTGGTGCTGGACCGCCACTTGCCATTGCACACCGTCCAGCGACTCCTTCTCGTCACAACCTCATTCCACATGCGCAGAGCGTATTTAACATTTAGGACCTACATCCCCGCCTGGATCGCCTTGACGCTGTGTCCGGCAGAGATCGACAAAACCACCAGAGCCGACACGTGGCGGCTCAACCCGAACGGAATCCAACGGGTGGAGGATGAGTGCCGCCATCTAATCCGCCATGTGAAGTCCGGGTACCTGATGGACGACGAAATCTAACGGGCCCCTCCTTCGGCGCATCCTCCCCGGCCTAACATTTCGAGTTGCCGCACGACCTCTGCCAGCGGTGCGGACGCGTCGATTTCGGTGGTTGCCGTCGCTCGGAGCAGAGGCTGCACCTCCGCCACATGGCGTAAAATGAGATCCCGCTCGTCGGGATTTTGGCCATAGGGATTGTTCGTTCGCTGCGCGATGCGAGCCAGAATCGCCTCGACGGGAGCACTCAGCAATACCACATGGTCGAACAGGGGGTAAAACTGGCCTTGATTGGGACGAAGAGCACACCGTGCTCATAACCCTCCAAAAGCTCCGTGATGGCCTCCTCGCGCCAGATCCAGTCGCGCGACCCGTCGGATAAACAAATCCACCGGCTCCATTCATCGGTGTCTGTATCCACGACCCGATGGCCGCGCGCCCCCAGCCTGCTGAGCGCGCTCGACTTGCCGGTACCCGACATGCCGGTCACGACCACCTTAACGGCCCGGCGACAGGACCTCTGGCTGCTCATGGCAATACACCCCCCTCGTATTGGCCAGGGTGCCGCGTTGCCCGCATTAGACAGCGCGCGCAACGGGTCTGCATCCGCTATCAAAATAAGGCGGCGACCTGGTCGCGCGGCAACCCGGGAATGCGATGCCCACGGTACCCGGCCATTTCCTCAGCGGCGACGAGGACATTGACCACAGCTTCTTCCACGGCCTCCACGGTCGCCGCAAAAAACGGATCGAGCAGCTGCCAGGGAATAAATGTCAAGGTGTCGAGGTGCGCCCGGGATTCTTTGTAGCGGGCGACCGAAAAGGCATCCCTGTTTGCTGTCGAATAGGCTAAGAACAAGTCCCCTGAAAAGTGGGACCCGGTTGTCCCGGTGCGGGCCAACCCTAACGTGGCGCGCCGCGCCAGCGCCTTGCACTGGGGAGGCATCAAAGGGGCGTCGGTGGCGATGATCACAATCACAGACCCCGCCCCCGGAGGGATCGAAGAATCCTCGCTTTGCGGGTTGTCCTCCGGGAACAGCGCCCCCACCGGTTTTCCGGCGATGGTGAGTTCGTGGCGGGACCCAAAATTGGCCTGCACAAATACGCCGACCGTGTACGCAGCCTCCCCATACCGGACGATCCGCGAGGCTGTCCCGGATCCCCCCTTGTAATCGTAGAGGGTCATTCCGGTCCCCCCTCCCACCGCACCTTCCTCGATGGGACCGTCGGCGGCGGCGTCCAAGGCCTCAACGACGAGATCCTCGGTAATGTGATGCCCGTTAATGTCGTTCAAGTACCCATCCCACGTCTCCGCCGCGACAGGCAAGAGCCACATGTCCGCCATGGCGGGATGATGCTGGACGGCCCAGGACACGATCCCTGCGTGGGCGATGCCGACGGCGTGGGTATTGGTAATGGCAATGGGCCCAGCAAAGGTCCCGGATTCCTCGATCCATGTCACCCCGGTCATTTCACCGTTGCCATTTTGCGAGTGAAATCCGGCCACCAGGGGTTCCCCGGATTGTTTGCCGCGGGGATGGATGGCCGTCACGCCGGTCCTCACATCTTGGCCTTCAATCAGCGTGACGTAGCCGACTTCCGTGCCAGGCACATCGGTGATCGCGTTGAGCGGGCCTGGGGTCCCGCTGAAGGGAATCTTGAGCGCCCGGGCGCGAGGCTTTCCGGACGGCGTCTTAAGATGAGGATTGTGCATGGTGGCCTCCCATGTTTAGGTATAGAACCAACAATCTTGGTGTGAATACCGATACATTCTGACGGCAATGCATTCGCCCTCGACTCGCCCGACTCCTCTGAGCCATAAGAAACCCCCACGCCGAAACGCGCCGCGGCAACACCATCCGTAAAATTCCGGAACTTTCCCAATTGTAGGAAGGATCTGCGATTATAGAGCACGAACTGTATCTTGCTTGTTGGTACCGTCATTGCGCATCGCGTTACAATTTAGGGAGGCGCATCCTGATGAACGAAAATTCCCGTGCTCCAAAGAACCGCTCCCGTCGCCTAAAGTCCGTTGTTTCATCCCTAGGCGCGCTTCTCTTGAGCGCTTCTGTCTTAGCCGGGTGCGGATCCGCAGCGCCGCACACACAGGCGGCCTCACACGAGGTGCTCAATGTTGCCCTCAATCCCTCGTATAACCCCAACTGGTTCGCGCCCATCGCATCGGATTCCAGTTGCATCACGATTACCGGCGGCGTCGGGCGTGCCGCCAGCGTGTATCTTCCGCTGCTCGAGATCAGCAACACCGGCACAAGCATCAATCTCAAGAGTCCCTTGTCGTTAGCAACATCCATTGCCGTGAGCCGCAACGACACCGTCTACACCATCCACATGAAGCGCTGGCAATGGTCGGACGGGCGGCCCGTCACCGCCGCGGATGTCGTTTATGACTGGAACCTGATTGATGCGGCCAGTCAGTCCAATCCAGGATTCGGGTACTGCTTCGCCGGGGAAGGCGGGGTGCCCAACGGATGGAAGTCGGTGCAAGCGGTCGGCAACCGCACAGTGGTGGTAACCACCACGAAGCCTGTCAACCCGCTCTCGTTTGAGATTAACGGGCTCTCGCAACTGATTCCGGTGCCCAAGTTCGCGTGGGACAAGTACCACAACGTCAACAAGGAGCTGTCCTGGATTAACAACGTCGCGAACAAACCGACCAACCCTGTCTACCAGGTCGTCGACGGCGCCTATCACATTACGAAGGTTGCGCAGAACCAGTACTTTGAGTATCAAGCCAATCCCAAGTTCCCGGGCGGCAAGCCCAAAATCCAGACAATCATCTACCGCTACGAGACATCAGACGCGAGCGAATTTGAGGACCTGCTCAAAGGGAACGTTCAGGTCGGGTACCTGCCCTTCTCGCTGTACGATTCGCGCAGCAAGCTTAAGGGCTACCACATCCTGGCTGAACCTCAGATGGCGTACTTCTCCATCGTTCTGAATATGTCGCCGAAGAGTCCCTCCATCGGAAATCTCTTGACCCGCCTCTATGTCCGGCAGGCACTCCAGTACGCCATCAATCAACGGCAGATCGTCAAAAACTTGTTCCACGGTCTGGCCATCTCCGACTATGGACCCGTGCCCAAAATTTCAAGCTCCTATGATAAGCACCTTCCGAATTTCTACCCGTACAGCCCCAGCACCGGAAAGCGTCTGCTAGAGAAGCATGGCTGGAAGCTGCAAAATGGGGTGATGGAGAAGAACGGTCTGAAGCTGGCGTTCACACTCATGGTACCGGCCGGCTCCTCGACCTGGACCAATGCCATGCAACTTGTCCAGCAAAGCTGGGCCGCCGAAGGCATTAAGGTCACCTTGAACACTGAGCCCGTCAACACTGTGGACGACCTCGTGGGGTCTCCGGCGGGCGCCAGCAAGTGGAATGCCGTGTCTGACTGGTACTGGATTTACGCCCCCGACTACTACCCCAGTGGGGCCGGAATTTTCAACACCAACGGCGGGTATAACGGCGGCAAGTACTCCAGCGCGGTGATGGACCGGCTAATTAAGCAAACCGAACTGGCCGGGACACCCGCCCAGGTGCAAGCCCGCATGAATGCCTATGAGCGCTATGCCTGGCAACAGCTTCCGGTGCTCTTCATCCCCACGCCCGACAACCTCGTCGTGGTCTCCAACCGCGTCAAGGGGTATCAGGCCCATTACAATCCGATCCTGGAAGACGCCTTGTACAACCAGTTGCAGGTGAAGTAGTCAAGGGACCAACCCAGTGACCGCGTCCCTGGTCCGGAATGAAGGAGGTACGTGCGATGTCGTCACGAATCACCTATACCAACGCTCGAATCTTTGACGGGCGCCGCCTGCTTCCCGACCTCAGCTTCACCGTTGCCGATGGCCGGATCGCGGCGATTGGCGGGCCGATCGCCGCGTCTGACCAGATGCGGAATCTGGAGGGCCGATTCGTGCTTCCCGGGCTTTTGGACATCCACATGCATGCCGAGGAACTGGCGCTGGCTGAGGAGCAGCTGGTGCTTCTTCCGCCAGCGGTCCAATCCATCGATGATATCAAAGATCTAGTGGCGGAACGCTGTCGCACACTCGCGCCCGGCGAGTGGATTATAGGCTTGGGCTTTGACGAAGGGAAACTGCAAGAGCGGCGGGCACCCGACCGTCACGACTTGGATCCGGTAAGCCCGGACAATCCGGTCTTTTTGAGCCGGGCCTGCGGCCACGTTGGCACCGTGAATTCGGTGGTCCTGCGAGCCCTCGGGATGGGCCGCCATACCCCCGATCCGGCCGGCGGCGTGCTGGACCGCGATGCCGACGGGGAACCCACGGGAGTCTTGCGGGAACGCGCGACCGAACCGGTGTACCACCTCATGCCCGAGCTCTCAGCCGATGAGATGGGAGCGCGTTTGACCCGCCTGGCCCCACGCCTGCTCGCCCACGGCATCACAGCCGTCTCCGAGCTAACAGCCCGTTACGTCCCCGACCAGCCCGGGAGAGACAGTGCGGCCCTGTTTCATGCCGCGCGCCGCGACGGTTTTCCCCTGCCGGTCAGTTTGTTCTACGTATGGGACCAAATCAAGCGAAACCCCAAGCGTCCTCGACCGGTCGGCCCCTTTGAGGATGGGGTTTACCTGGGTGGGATTAAGATGTTGGCCGACGGCAGCATCACCGGCCGCACCGCATGGGTCGATCCACCATTTGAACCGCACGCCAACCGGTCCGGCGATGGGGGTTTGGCGCTCCTTTCACCTGCAGAGCTATTAGAGGCAGCGGACGTAGCCGCATCGTGGGGCGTCCAACTGGCGGTTCATGCGATTGGCAACTGCGCCATCGAGCAGGTCGTATCCACACTGGCGCCGGTAAGACCGTGGTTGAGCGACCGGCCCTCCATCCGCGTGGAGCACGGTGCCCTGGCCACTCCAACCCTGCTGGACACAGCCCGTCGGGCTGGTATGGCATTTGTCATGCAGCCCATCTTTCTATACGCGGAGATCGAGAGCTTCCTCACCCACTTGGGTGAGGAGCGGACCAGATCCCAATACCCGGTGCGGACGGCGCTGGAGACCGGCGTGGCCGTGGGCCTCTCCTCCGACGCGCCGGCCACAGCGTGGGCGGACCCCGCGAATCCATGGCTCGGCCTCTATCAGGCCACCACCCGCAGGACACACGACGGCCGAACGTTCGGGCCCAACCAGCGGATCGATCTGATGACAGCGCTTCGACTGTATACGGCCGACGCAGCCACTATCGGCGGATTCCCCGGAGGCGCCATTAAGACGGGAGCTCCGGCAGATTTCGTCGTACTCGATACCGACATCTTCCGCAACCCCGATACCCTTCGAAACGTTCGGGTCAAAGCGACCGTCGTTGGCGGGCGTGTCCTCTACGGTCACCTCTGAGTCGACGACAATCGTTCACACCGTGTCATGAGTCCCTGCGGCGCTGCAAGCCATCCTCCTCGACAACTCAAATCCGGCGAAACGCCCACCGTTCCGCATAGGGCACACAACGGGCACAGACGATCATTCGTTTCCCCGTATCCGACACGGAGCATCTAGGGTCAACGGCCTTCTTCCCGCAAACACGTCTTGCTCAATAGCACGTTGCATCCTCCCTGGGTTGGCCGATGCCTCGTCCTGACCGCACAGCCGCATCAGTTTTTGAGTGCCACAAACCCTGTACAACGAAGCACGCCGCTCCGTCCACTGCATGCTCAACCCACTGTTCAAAAGCACCTCTCTTTGCCCCAATTCGATCCCTGGAGAGCAATTCCTTGTTTTGGAGTCGCTAGATCGCGATGACAGCGTAAGCCCGTCCGACACTTGTTAGCACGGCGAAACAAGTGTCGGTGAGCGGTCGGAGCAAATATCGTGGTTTCCAGCGTTGACACGGCCCTGGCAAATTTGTATAGTACTTCAAAACCTATCGCTTTCCGCGTTGATGAGACCAGTACGGGTAAAGCGCGCCCAGAGAGCCGGCGTTTGGTGCAAGACCGGCCGCACAATCCCCCGGAACCCATCTCGGAGCTGACGACTGAAAGGTCGTCCGGGTACCCCCGTTATCGGGCTGAAGCGGGCCGATTATGGCCAATTAAGGTGGTACCACGGGAAACCCTCGTCCTTAGCCGGATGGAGGGATTTTTTATTGGATGGAGGCCAAGGCCATGCGTGTATCCCATGCCGTATTTCGAACCGAGCGGGACATCCCCAGTGATGCGCATTTGGTGAGCCATCAACTGCTGTTACGGACCGGTCTGGTTCGCCCGGTCGCGTCCGGGATCTACACATTGGCCCCGTTAGCACTCCGGACCTTGCACCGCATTGCCCTCGTCGCACGAGAGGAGATGGATCGCATCGGCGGCCAGGAGCTCTTATTGCCAGTGGCGCTGCCAGCGGTTCTCTGGGAGCAGAGCGGACGCTACGCCAAGGTCGACGCGACTCTGGCCCGCTGGGCGGATCGCAACGGCACCCCTATGGTACTGGCCATGACCCACGAGGAGGCCGTGGTCGACGCCATCCGCCATTTCGTCACCTCATATCGGCAGTTGCCCGTAATGGTGTACCAGATTCAAACCAAATTTCGGGATGAGGCCCGTCCACGGGGCGGCCTTGTGCGCTTGCGCGAATTCGTCATGAAAGACGCCTACAGCTTCCACGCCGATCAAGCGGACCTCGACCAGTTTTACGCCGAGATGCTCACCACTTATGAACGGTTCTACGCACGCGTTGGGGTACCCATCCTCACCGTGGAGGCGGATACCGGGATGATGGGCGGCGGGGTCTCCCATGAGTTTATGCTGGTCACCGAGGGTGGTGAAGACACTCTGGTGCAATGCCCCGGATGTCACTATGCCGCGAACCGCGAAGTAGCCGTCGCCGCCGCGCCAGCCGTTCAGACAGGCACGGCTCCCGCGTGGACCTTCTGGATGAGGTCAGACGGCCGGCTGATGGCGGTCGGTGCCCCTCCCGGCGCCGACATAAGCAGCATCAAGGTCGCCCGAGCGGCAGGCGTCCCCGATGTCCGCGAAGCCCTGCCGGACGAGTGCCCGTCGGGCGATGCCTGGGATGCGGACATCCCAGTCGTCGTGGATACGAGTCTCGGGGGACCGATCCCGCAATCCGAGAACCCCCTTCGGGCTGACGTCACCGCCGTCCAAGCGGGATCGCCGTGCGCTCGATGCGGAGCACCGCTGCAGACGGTGCGCGGCATCGAAGTCGGGAATACCTTTCAACTCGGGACCTATTACACCGTCCCCATGGATGCCCAATTCACCACGCGTGAGGGCCGCCGCGAGCCGTTTCTTATGGGCTGTTACGGTATCGGGATTAGTCGCATGCTGGCCTCTGTCATCGAAGCAAATCATGACGAGCAGGGCATCGTGTGGCCGGCATCGGTGGCCCCGTACCGATTTCATCTGGTCACAGTCGGCGTTGACCGGGCGGTCACCGACGCTGCCGATCGGCTTTATGCGGCATTAGGCCCAGAGCAGGTCCTCTTTGATGACCGGGACCTTCCCGCCGGCGTCAAATTTGTTGACGCCGACCTGCTGGGGCTTCCCTATCGGCTCACGCTGAGTCCTAAGACATTGCAGGCCCACAGTATCGAGTGGAAGCACCGACGCAGCGGGGAAACCGGCCGGGTACCATGGGATGCGCTCGATGAATGGCTAAAGACCCTGAGAGACTAGTCCAGCGGGGCTTCATTCACGCACAGGAAGCCCCTGGCGGTTTGCCCCGAGCACCGCTAAGGGTTCGGAGACAGGGGCGGACACTCGTTATGCAGTATCCCCGACGCGTCTTGTGATGTCGCCAGGACACGGATCAACTGTCTGCGAGCGGTGGTTTCAACGCCCAGAAGCGGACATTAGACGTCTGGCTCATTTACAAGTGCTCCGTTTGCGGGACGACCTGGAACATGGAAATCGCCTCGCGCGTCAGTCCGCAAGACATCGAGCCGTCTCGACGTCCCCACCCTGAGACGAAGCGGCGCCAGAATCCAGTATCCCACCGACTACGATGTCCTGGGTCAGGCTATCGATTGGGAATGGGAAGAAGGCCTACTGACCCTGGATCTTGAGTTTCCCTGCCGGTTTGACCTGAGACTGGACCGGTTATTGCAACGACAACTGTCACGCCCGCAGATCCAAATCCATCGACTGGCAGCCAGCGGGGCAATGGCGAGCGAACCGGCCGTGGATATTGCACGACATAAGATCCGCGAGCCCCGGTTGCACATCACCATCGACGCGCGCGCCATCCGGGCCGCGGAGGAAAGTTGAGCCTGCGCGACTCAATCCATGATAAGGACTGCACACGGATTCAGACGAAAGCGCCGGGATTCCCGGCCTTTGTCTGATCCTGCCTCCGCAATCGGTTGCATGACCCACGTGAATCCAAGTCCATCGGTACCATGCATCGCACAATAGTCCCTCTAGGACTCAGTCGACCCGTTCTCGTGGCTTCCAGTTCCCCGTCAAACCGCGAATGATCCATCCACCCAACTGCCATTCGCTTACGCAGCCGAGGCGGGACCGCGTTACCTGACCGGTCTTCGGAGCGTTATAACCCCCAAAGGAGTGGGGACAGATGCGATGGACCGGGGTGTGGCCGGGCTTATTGATAATGGTTGTGTCCGTCGGGGGCGCCATCTCACCCGGAACCGCGCCGGCCCGCGCATCCTCGACGTCAGCGCGCCACACAATTCACGTTTGGCAAATGTCCGTGGCGGTCCCGGCACAATGGCAGTTGACGGGCCGAAGTGCGTCATCCGGCACCACCACCTGGACGATCTCAGGCCCCGAGGGCGAGTTGCAACTTACCTCGACACCGCTCGCGCGGAGCAATCCCGACCAGTTGCTCCCGCTGCAGCCCGGCGACGGGGGAGTCATCCCGGCCGGCCAGTCTCCGTATATGGAACGCAGCACGGGCTATTCCGGGTACGAGTACCAGGAGCAGTTCATTGCGGTCAATGGCACCCAATGCAGTTTGACCTTAGATATGTACTACCGCACCGTGCGCTCACCGGTTGCCCAACGGATTATCCGCAGTTGGCATCACCTCCCGGTGCTAACCCCAACCAAGGCGGCGATCAAGATCCAACATCTCCGCAATTGGTATGATGCGTCGATCGGCTACGATCTCAGTTACGGAAACAACCGCGACGGGTGGTTACTCACAGCGGGCCAGCCGGGGACCGCTCAGCAGTCCTACTATTTGTTCCACACGGTCAATGGCGGCCTGTCGTGGCAATTGCAACGCTACACCGTCTGGGCCGGCTGTGCGTCCGCGACTCAGCCCCCCGTCTGTGCGTTTCTGCGATCCGCCGGTGAGACATCTATGTGGTTTTGGAACGGGTCCGACGGCATTATTGCTCTAGCGGACTATGCCGGCGCAGGTGTTCAGATCTATCGGACCATCGATGGGGGCAAGACCTGGTCCGACAAGATGTTAGGGCTCCCGCAACCAGCCGAGAACGTCGTCCTCCGACAAGCCGGCACGGCCCTCATCCTAACTGTCATGGTTTATGGGCGACGTCCGCAACGGTGGAAGAGTACAAATGGCGGCGTGTCGTGGGCGATGATATAACGCAGTCCCGGCATCTCACCGACAGACACCGCCCAGAGTTCCCGCTGGGCACCGGGACACATGGGTACGGTCTCCCCTCGGGCCGCTACATCACCCCTTCCGCGCCCTAAAATTGGTAGCGTGAGGGTTTCTTA
>JAJZBJ010000100.1 GCA_021798975.1 Bacillota bacterium
CGTTTGGGCCAGGCTGTCAAAGAGTGGCTCGGACACGAGGACCTCAGCGACGTCCACTATGTGGGCTCCAGCGAGGCCCTACCCCCGCCCCTGACCGGGGATGAAGAGGCGAGCTTGTTGGTCCATCTGTCGGCCGGAGAACTGAGCGCGCGCTCAACGCTGATTGAGCGCAACCTGCGTCTGGTGGTTTACATTGCGCGCAAGTTTGAGAACACGGGGGTCGGCATTGAGGATTTGGTGTCCATTGGTACCATCGGACTCATTAAGGCTGTCAATACCTTTAACGTCGAGAAGAAAATTAAGCTGGCCACGTACGCATCGAAGTGCATTGAAAACGAGATTTTGATGTACCTGCGACGCAACTCCCGGACCCGGTCGGAAGTCTCGTTTGACGAGCCGCTGAATGTTGACTGGGACGGCAATGAACTCCTGCTCTCCGATGTGATGGGCACGGAGACCGATCTGATCTCGAAGCCCTTGGAAGAAGAGGTCGACCGTATCCTCCTCAAACGGGCGCTGGCCAAGCTGTCGCTGCGCGAAAAGCGCATCATGGAACTCAGGTTCGGCCTCTTAGATGGATTGGAACGCACCCAAAAAGAGGTGGCCGACTCGCTGGGCATCAGCCAGTCCTACATTTCCCGGCTTGAAAAGCGCATTATTAAGCGCCTCCGCAAGGAGTTCCGGCGCATGGAGTAGCCCTTTTTCGGTCCATCTCTGCTCCCCTCAACAAAGCCGCGAAATTCGCGGCTTTGTTGTCGTGTGTTTGCGCAAGAGGCGCCCGCAGTGCGGTTCGCGGGGGAGGGGCGAGAACCGCAAACGCCCGTCTGGCACCTCCCGAAATCCCCCAGTTCGGTATAGCCTGATCCAGTTCTGGTGATACTTTCATCGAGTGATCGGATTTGCATCGGGCACTCCGGGAGGTCAAACACACGCGATGCCAATGAACAAAGTTGAGATTCCTGGTGTCAATACAGCCAAGCTTCCGGTGCTGACCAATACCAAGATGCGTGAGCTGTTTCGCGCCATGCAAGCCGGCGATGCGAGCGCACGCGATCAGTTGATTAATGGCAACCTGCGGTTGGTGCTGAGCGTGATTCAGCGATTTCAGAACCGCGGCGAGCACTCGGACGATTTGTTTCAGGTGGGGTGTATCGGGCTTATGAAGGCCATTGACAATTTTGACCTCGGACAAAATGTCAAATTCTCCACCTATGCGGTGCCCATGATTATCGGCGAGATCCGGCGCTATCTGCGGGACAACAACCCGATTCGGGTGAGTCGGTCGCTCCGCGATATCGCCTATAAGGCACTGCAGGTGCGAGATCATTTAGTGCACCGATTCTCGAAGGAGCCGACCATCAGCGAGATCGCTGAGGAGCTGGCGGTTCCTCGGGAGGAAGTGCTTTATGCCTTGGATGCGATCCAAGAGCCGATGTCGCTGTTCGAGCCTATCTATCACGACAGCGGCGACCCCATCTTTGTCATGGACCAAATTTCCGATGAAAAGAATCAGGACAAGACCTGGCTGGAAGGCATCGCCATTCGGGAAGCCATGCGGCGTCTGACCGATCGGGAGAAGATGATTCTTACCATGCGCTTCTTCGACGGCAAGACCCAAATGGAAGTCGCCGACGAGATTGGCATCAGCCAGGCGCAGGTGTCGCGTTTGGAAAAGGCGGCCCTGACCCACATGAGGAAACATATGTGATGGGCATTTTGAAGTATTGGTTAGCCGCGCTTTTGGGGATGACGCTCATTTGGAGCATGTCGCCCACCGCGTCCCACCTATCGGCTGGGTCGTCCAGCCCGTCCATTACCATTCCCAAGGTAATCCGCTTTCGCGTGATTGCCAACTCCGACAACCCCATAGATCAGGCGCTTAAACTGGATGTGCGGGATCGGATTCTGGAAACCTTGGACCCGGTGTTAACCCCTGTCAAAAACCGGTTTACGGCCGCCGCCCGCATTGAGGCCATGCAGCCCGAACTGGCCCGGGTCGCCAATCAGGTGCTGGCGGATCATCATGCCGCCTATCGGGCGCATGTTCTCTGGACCCGGACGCTCTTTCCCACCAAGGCGTACGGCAGCTGGGTGCTGCCGGCCGGCCGCTATCGGGCGCTCCTGATTGTGCTGGGCAAAGGGCAAGGGCACAACTGGTGGTGCGTGCTGTTTCCCTCTTTGTGCTTCATCGACATGGGCAATGCCTTGGCGGTGCCGGCCCAGCCCGCCGTCACCCCCACCCCCACTGGTGCGCCGCATGCCAGGCGCCGGCGTGTCCGCCATCCCTTGCGGCATGTAGCGGCACGGCATGGCCGATTGCAGGTATCGTGGCAGTTGCCGGGAATTTTCACGACCATCTTGGCCATTTTACGCAATTAGTCGTAGGGACCTGTGGCCCCACATAGGTATGTGTTGGGGGGATGCCGCATGGTGAAAACCTCCGAGCTTCGGATGAAAGATGTCATCAATGTCGTCGACGGACGTCGACTGGGGCTCATCGGTGACTTGGAGCTGGATTTGGAGCAAGGGCGGGTGAAGTCGGTCGTCGTGCCCGGAACCAGCCGTTTTTTGGGACTGTTCGGGCGCGACCGGGACACGGTGATTGACTGGCGTCAGATACAGAAAATCGGTCAAGACGTCATCTTGGTCGAGGTGACGGGAAGCTACGAGCAACCAACCAATTCTTAAAGCGCCCATCTGGGCGCTTTTCCCTGGGCTAGTCGTCCGCGCTGGAAGGGCCGCGTCCGGCCCGACGACGGGAAGCGCGCCGCAGGGCGCTCACCGCGAGCCCCGCAGCCAACACGGCCAGCAGGGACAAGAGGAGCCGGTGTCCGTGCGCGAAGCCGGCGACCGCCGCGTACGATATGACTAGGCTTAGAAGCGGAGAAATCATCCAAATCTTGAGAACGCGCACCGCCACGGAGCGGGCTTCGCGGGCCCCCAGTGGCTTCCGCAGTCCCAGGATGGCCATCGTGGATGCTTGGGTGAGAGGCACGGGGAGTCCTCCCAGGGAGGCCAGGGCGGTCAGAACGCCGCTGATTAGGGCGGCCGAGCCGCCATCCAAGAGCGACAATTGCACCAGCTTCTTAGCGTTGGTGTGGAGCACCCGCCCCCCTAAAAGAAAGGCCCCCAAGCCGACAAAGACGGCGCCCCAGATTAAGCTGGAGGCAAGCGAGGCTAAATGGGCACCGACCAGGGGACCGATTGCATTCGCGACATTGTTCATGCCGGCGGCGAATGCTTGCCCGCACCCGGCTGCTGCGATGAGCCAGGCCGCTAGACGCCGGCTGGAGGGGGGATGGGGCGTTCTGAGGCGGCGAAGCCAGGGCTGGATCCGCGCCATGCCGCGGGCGAGCAGGTAGGCGGCGGCGGGCATGACCAGCCACATCGCGACCACAAGCAGGATGCGGTTCAGTTGGAGAGACTGGTCAGCCACACCGAGTCCCACAATCGACCCGACGGTGACTTCGCTGGTTGAGAGCGGAACCCCCAGAAGATTGGCGCCGAATAAGGTGGTGGACGCGGCCAGCAGCACAATGACGACCGTCCCGGCGTTAAAGAGCCGGGCCGGGACCAGGCCGCCGCCGATGGTCCGGGCCACCGGGGCCCCGTCTATGAGCGCGCCCGCCGTGACAGCCGCCGCAGCCAGGGCGAGAGCCACCCAGCGGCGGGGCACCGCTCCGCTGCCATAGGCCGGAGCCATTGAGGCGGCCGTCCCGCTGGCGCCAATGTTGACGGCAAAGAATAGGCTGACTATCCAAGCCATATCCACCAGGGTCAAAAGCGCCACCTCTCTCTAGTGTCTCGGTACTCTACGCCTTCGGCGAGAAAAGGTGCTGCGGCGTCGAGCCAGGCGGGGGAACCTGTTAAGATAGGGACAAATGGCACGAAGATGCGAAGGGGAGATTCCATGCAGTTCAGGCTGGACGGATCGCGGGTTGTGTTCGAGGCACATGACAGAGTCCAGGCTTGGTTTTCCACACGCCGTGGGGGCGTGAGCTTTCCGCCGTTTGACACCTTGAATCTCTCGTACGGGGTCGGGGACTTGCGGCCCGCGGTGACGGAGAACCGCCGCCGCATGCTGGCGTCGGCAGGCCGGCTCCTCGAGGAGCTGGTGATGCCGCACCAAGTGCACGAGAACCATGTCGCCTGGGTTGACGCGGCCATGGCGGGACGGGGAGCGCAAGGCGCCAATCCTATTCCCGCCACGGACGGATTTTTGACCGAGAGCCCAGAACTGGTCTTGGGCCTCGGGTATGCCGACTGCGTGCCGATTTTCGTCACGGACCTGGACGCCCGGGCTGTTGGTCTCCTGCATGCGGGTTGGCGGGGCACGGTGGCGGAAATCCAGCGACGGGGCGTGGAGATGCTCCAGCAACGGGGCATTGAGCCGCAAAATCTGCTGGTGGGGCTCGGTCCGGCCATTGGCGCCTGCTGCTACGAGGTAGACCTGCCGGTGAAAGCGGCCGTGGAAAAGCTGGTGGGCATGGAGCCCCTCACGGCCGTGGACGATACGCATTGGCGGCTTGACTTGCATCTGGCCAACCGGCGTGTCTTGGAGCGGGCCGGGGTGCGTCCCGAACATATTGTCGAGGCGCCCTATTGCACCGGGTGCCGGCGCGACCTGTTCTTCTCGTATCGCGTGGAGCGGCGCATGACGGGGCGCATGGGAGGGTACATATGTCTCGAGCGTTGATCGAGGACCGGGTGGGGGAGATCCGGCAGCGGATGCGCAGCGTGGCGGGCCACGATGCGGTCCATTTGATGGCCGTGACCAAATACCGAACCGCCGAGGAGTCGTTGTGGGCGGTGGAAGCCGGGGTGGACGCCCTGGGAGAGAACCGCATTCAAGAAGCGGTGCAAAAATGGCAGCATGCGAAACCGCCCGTACCCCTCCACGCCATTGGACACGTCCAGACTAATAAGGTAAAATATGGAATCAAACTCTTCGACTCGATCGACAGTCTGGACAGTGAGCGGCTGGCTGACGCCATCGAAGCCCGCGTGGCCGAGGTTATGCCGGTGATGGTGGAAGTCAACATGGGTTTAGAGGAATCCAAGTCGGGTCTGCATCCCGCCCAAGTGCTGCCATTTATCACCCAGTTAAACCGATGGCCGCATCTCAAAGCGGAGGGGCTAATGACCGTACTTCCCGCGCGGCGCGAGAATTCTGTCGAAGAAAGCCGAAGAATTCGCAATTACATGCAGGAAATGGCAGATTTGTGGCGAATGTGTCGAGATGAAGGACTTCCCTGGGCTCCTCTAAACCATTTGTCAATGGGAATGAGTGGGGATTGGGAATGGGCGGTCGAGGCTGGATCGACGATGATCCGGCTTGGCACTTCGATTTTTGGACCGCGTCCTGCGGCGGGAGCACAGGACGCGGCGAACAAGTAGACGAGGAATACAGGTTCCGGGGAGGATGACCTATGGCTGGCATGATGGGCAAATTTCTTAATTTTGTCGGGTTGGAAGAGGTCGAAGAGGACGAGTACGAGACGGACGTCGAGGACACGCGTCGGTCGTCCGCGGATTGGGAGGACGAGGTGCCAAAGAAGAAGCGGGCAGGTGTCGTGAGTCTGCCGGCGTCCCGCAATATGCGCGTCGTCGTGATGCATCCCCGTACGTTGGAAGAGGGACAAGCTATTGCGGACCAGGTGAAAGGGCGCCGTCCGGTTATTGTGAATTTGGACTTGGCGGATGATCGCGCCAGCCAGCGCCTGCTGAACTTCCTGTCCGGAGTGGCGTACGCGTTGGACGGCGGACTCCGCAAGGTCGGCGAAAACATCTTTTTGATTACCCCGAGCAATGTGGAAGTGGCTAGCGAGGATCAGGACGATAACGCGAGCTGGGTCCGGGGCCTGGGCAAGTGAAAGGGTCCGCGCTGATTGTGAGCGAGATCTTTATCCATCTCGCCCAATCGGTGAGTTATCTCGAAGAAATCTTCTTTGTGGTCCTGATGGTTCGGATTGTGGCATCGTTTTTTCCGCCCCGGACCGAGGGGCTGTGGAATCGGTTAGCGGGATTCTCGGTGCGCCTGACGGAGCCGGTTCTGGCTCCCATTCGCCGGAGAATCCCGCTAATGGGTATGCTAGACCTGTCCCCCTTAATCGGGTTCTTTCTAGTTGACATTGCGGGATTCCTGTTGAACCGGATTTTCTTGTTCTTGGCACGATTTTAAGGAGGTGTCGTGATGCCGCTTACTGTATTGGATATCGCCAACAAAGAGTTTAAAACCAGCTTGCGCGGCTACAACCAGGACGAGGTGGACGAGTTTCTTGACGAGGTGATGCGAGACTACGAGGCGCTGATGCGGGAAAACGACGAACTGCGCCAGAATACCTCCGGTATGGGTGAGAAGCTGGAGCAGTACCGCACTTTGGAGCACACCCTCCAGAATACCCTGGTGGTGGCGCAGGGAACAGCCGAGGAGATGAAGGCGGCAGCCCGCAAGGAAGCCGAACTGGTGGTGCGGGAAGCGGAGGCGCGTGCCCGGGAACTCATCCAGAAGGCTGAGGCGGACGTCAAGCGGCAGCAGGAGGACTTGGAGCGTCTGAAGCGCGAAAGCGATCAGTTTAGGGCCCGCGTGCGCAGTTTGCTGGAGTCGCAGCTGGCGCTTTTGAAAGAAGATGTGCGGTTCCCGGCCGTGCGGGAAACGTTGGCGGTGGACACCAGCCATGAGCCAGTTTAACCTAGATTTGCCGGTCAATTAGGGTATAATAACGGTGAGAAATCGATGACTGGGACGGTTGGTGGTTGGAGGTCAAGAGAGTTGGCGGGTGGTGCGAGTCCAACCCGAAACCCACCGAACTATCACCCAGGAGAGCAACGCGAACCGAGATGTTGTAGCGAAGCCGGGTACGCCCGTTAACGCGTCTAAAGTGCCGCCCGAGCAGGTGGGGCGGAACGAGGGTGGTACCACGCCTATGCGCCCCTTGCTAATAGCAACGGGGTTTTTTTGATCGCCAAATGGGAGGGACCTATGGATTACCGCGAGACGCTCAATTTGCCCAAGACCGCGTTTCCCATGAAGGCTAACCTGCCGGTTCGCGAACCGGAACGGCTGGCCCAATGGGAGAGCGAAGAGCTATATGAAGAGCAGCGCCGGCTGCGCGCCGGCAAGCCGAAGTTTATCCTGCACGACGGGCCGCCGTACGCTAACGGCGACATCCACACTGGAACTGCCCTGAACAAAATTTTGAAGGACATGATTAACCGATTTTGGACCCAAGCTGGCTACGACGTGGTTTACGTGCCGGGCTGGGACACCCACGGATTGCCGATTGAGATGCGGGCTTTGAAGAAGCTGGGGGTGTCCCAGCACCAAATCGAACCGCTGGCTCTGCGCCAGGAGTCGCGTCGGGTGGCGGAACACTACATCGGGGTGATGACGACACAGTTTCAGCGCTTGGGGATTATGGGCGCATGGGGAGACCCCTATGTCACGATGCAGCCGGAGTATGAACAAGCTGAGCTCCGGGTTTTTGCCGATATGGTCGACAAGGGGCTAATCTACCGGGACCTCAAGGCGGTGTATTGGTGTCCACACTGCGAGACGGCTCTGGCGGAAGGCGAAATTGAGTACAAGACCCATCGCTCTCCAGCCATTTATGTGGCGTTTCAGGTGGCGCAGGGCGGCGATCACGGCCTCCCAGCGGGCACGCGCGCGGTCATCTGGACGACCACGCCATGGACCATCCCCGCCAACGTCGCGATTGCGCTGAATCCGGATTTGGCCTACGCGGTGGTGGATACCGACAAGGGACCGCTGCTGTTGGCGGAAGATTTGGTGGACCGTGTCTTAGACGTGGCGGGATTGACTCGGAAGGCAACCCTGGCCAGGTTCCTAGGTCGGGACTTGGAGGGTGTGGTCACGCACCATCCCTACTTGGGCCATGATGTGCCGCTGATCCTGGGCGACCACGTGACCGCGGAATCCGGTACGGGCTTGGTGCACACAGCCCCTGGCCATGGCGTGGAAGACTTCGAGGTCGGCAAGGCCTATGGACTGCCAGTGGTGCAGCCGCTCGACGACCGGGGCCGGTATTACGATGATACGCCGCTAGTCGGCGGGCTGTTTTATGAGAAGGCCAACCCAGTGGTGCAGGACAAATTGGCCGAAGTGGGCGCCCTCATCTATGCACACGACTACGACCACCAGTATACGTATTGCTGGCGGTGCAAGAACGCGGTGATTTACCGGGCTACCTCGCAATGGTTTATGAACATCGGTGCCATGCGCCACGATCTGCTCGACGCGGCTGAGCAGGTGACCTGGGATCCCGCGTGGGGTCACGACCGAATGCGCAACATGGTGACCGACCGGGCCGACTGGTGTTTGTCGCGCCAGCGAGACTGGGGTCTTCCCATCCCCGCCTTTTATTGCGAGGGTTGCGGCGAGTCTATTTTGGACGCCGCCCTGGTCCGCCGGGTGGCCGACATTGTCGGCGACGAAGGCAGCGACGTCTGGTGGTCCAAGCCGGCTTCCTATTTTCTACCTGAGGATTACCGTTGCCGGAAGTGCCAGGGCGCGGCATTCCGCCAGGAACGCGACGTGTTCGACGTGTGGCTGGATTCCGGTTCGAGTCAAGCAGCGGTTCTGGCCGGACGTCCCGACTTGCAATGGCCGGCTGATTTGGTGTTGGAGGGCAACGACCAATACCGCGGCTGGTTCCAGAGTCTCTTGACCACGGGCGTGGCCACGCGTGGCCGCGCGCCATACAAGATGGTCATGACCCACGGCATGGTTTTGGACAAATCGGGCCAGGAGATGCACAAGTCGCTAGGCAACACCATTGATCCCTTGGACATTGTCAAGCAGTACGGCAGCGACATCCTGCGGCTCTGGGTGGCGACTTCCGACTTCCGCGGCGACGTCCGCATTTCGGATGAGATTATGCGCCAGTTGTCGGAAAGCTACCGTAAGATTCGGAACACCTTCCGGTTTTTGCTGGGCAATTTGGCGGGATTTGACCCGAACCAAGTCCCGTTCTCCGGACCGGTGGCCGATCCGCTCAACCGCTGGGCGTTGGACCGCGTCAACCGATGGCTGGAGGACGCGCAAGCCGCATACCGCAGCTACCACTTCCACACCATGGTGCACGGCTTGGTGCGGTTGATGACCATCGACCTGTCGAGCTTCTACCTGGATGTCATCAAGGACCGGCTCTACACCCTGTCGGCGGCCGACTCTCTAAGGCAGGAAACGCAGGCGGTGCTCTATTACATTCTGGCCTCCCTAACCCGGGCTGTTTCGCCGGTGTTGGTGTTCACCAGCGACGAAGTGTACGAGCATACCGCGCGCCGTCAAGGCGAACCGGATTCGGTGCACCTGGCGACTTGGCTGGACCCCTGGGATCCCGGTCAGACAGATGCAGAGCGCAACCGGATGGAGCGGCTCTTGGGCTATCGGGAGGTCATTTTGAAAGCCTTGGAGGGCTTGAGGGCTGACAAGGTGATCGGCAACAGTCTGGAAGCCGACGTCCGTCTCACGGTGCCCGCCGAAGACCCGGTGTTGAGCCGGGCAGATGTGGCTCTCTTAACCGAGATGGTGTTGGCCGCTCAGGTCACGGCGACGTCCGGAGACGCTCTGGCGGCAGACGCGCAGCCCACCCAGTATCTGCGGTGCGAGCGGTGCTGGCGGTACACGGAAGACGTCGGATCTGACGCACTGTGCGGACGATGCCAGCAGGTTCTGGCTGAGATTCAAGCATGAGGCGGCGTAAATTCGGGATTTTGGTGCTGGCGGTGGTGATTTTCGCCCTTGATCGGCTCATTAAGGGGCTGGTCGCGACCCACATGGTGCCGGGCCAATCGGTTCCCGTTCTGCCGCCGGTGTTGTGGATTACCTATATCACCAACAGCGGGGCCGCCTTCAGTATCCTGCAGCACGGCGCCCCGCTGTTCATCGCCATCGGTGTGGTCATTCTGGTTGGCCTAGTCGTCTATCTCAGGCGCCACCCCCAGATCTCCAGGCTTTTTGCTTGGGGATCTGGGCTGCTGGCGGGCGGAACCGCCGGAAACCTCTGGGACCGGATTGTGGCGGGCCGCGTCATCGATTACATACACTTTCGCTATTTTGCCATCTTTAACTTGGCAGACTCTGCCATTGTGGTGGGGATTGCGCTGATTGTGATCGAGTTCTGGCGAAAGGACCAAGAGGATGGACGTTCGGCAGATTGAGGTGGCCAGCGATGCCGCGGATGAACGTCTCGATAAGTTGGTCGCCCGCGTTTGGACCGACCATTCGCGGTCGTTCTGGCATCGCCAAATCACAGCGGGCCGGGTCCGGGTCAACGGCCGTGCTGAAAAGGGCGGATATCTGGTCCGGGCAGGCCAGATTGTGAGTTGCGCATTCGAGCCGGAGGCACCGCTGATCTTGAGCGCTCCCGACCCGGGTGCAGCGGTGTTGCCGGACTGGGTCGTCTATTGCGACGCCGACCTCCTCGTGATCAACAAACCACGTCAATTGGTGGTGCATCCATCGGCGGGCCATTGGACCGACAGTGTGGTGCACCGCCTGTTGCCCTGGCTGCCGCAGGCCGACGGCGAGGTCAGGCCGGGGGTGGTCCACCGGTTGGACCGGGACACCAGCGGGCTCATGGTTCTGGCGCGGAATGCCCGCGCCCGCGAGAGGCTGTCGCGGGCTATTCAGGAGCGGACCGTGACCCGGCAGTATGTCGCCGTCGTGCGCGGCACCCTGCGTCCCGAGATGGGGACCATCGACGCGCCCATCGGCCGAGACCCAGCCAACCGCCTGAAAATGGCGGTAGTGCAGGACGGGCGAGAGGCGCGCACGCATTACCGGACCGCGGCCAGATGGGACGGGGCCAGTCTGTTGGTGTGTGCGCTGGATACCGGCCGGACGCACCAAATTCGTGTGCATGCGGCCGCCTTGGGTCACCCGGTGTTAGGTGACACGAGCTATGGCGGCCGGCATGCGGCTTTTGCCGCGGGGCAGATGCTGCATGCGG
>JAJZBJ010000101.1 GCA_021798975.1 Bacillota bacterium
ACGTGCCCGGGCGGAACTGGGCTGCCAAGTTTCATGACGGGCTCCAGGGAATCACCGCCGCTCAACAAATTTTTGACCTCATGGAGGCTTGTCCCAGCGTCGCTGCCCGCGCTGCGATCCGATTGCCGACCCCCGGCCCATGGACACTAGAATGGGAGCATGTTTTCTATACCCATGCAGGTCGCACGACCCCTGCATTGCAGGGCGTGTCCCTCTCGCTGGCCGAAGGCGAACACTTGGCCATCGTCGGTCCTAGCGGATCAGGCAAGAGTACCTTGGCACAGTTGCTCCTCGGCGCCCATTCGTGTTCCGGCACGATCCGTGTTGCCGGCGTTCCCCTCCAGCAGTTGGATATCGCGTGGTGGCGGCGGCAGATGAGTTGGATTACCCAGCACCCGTATCTCTTTGAGGGCACCATACGCGACAATCTCCGTCGGGTAGCTGACGGGGCTACCGAGGCCGCGATGCAAGAGTCGCTGGTGCGTTCGGGAGCATGGGATTTCGTCTCGCGCCTCCCCAAGGGATGGGATACCGCGGTCGGGCCGGAAGGGTTTCGCCTCAGCGGGGGGCAGCGCCAGCAGCTCGCCCTGGCGCGCGCCTTTTTGCTGCAAAGCCCCATCGTAGTCTTTGATGAGCCGACCCAGAACCTCGACCTATCCAACGAGGAGGACTTGGTGAAAGCAATGCACGCACTGGGCCAGGGACGCACCACCATTACCATCGCCCACCGACTCGCGACCGTCTTGCATGCGGATCGGGTGTTAGTCCTCCGAAATGGAGAAGCCGTCCAATGCGGAACCCCGGACGACCTCATGGCACAGGATGGCCTGTACCGTTCTCTCGTCGAAGCCTACCTGGGAAGGAAGCCGCCCTATGCCGATTACCAAGCTGATTCAGCGCTATAAATCCCTGGTCGCCCTGGCGTTTTTACTGGGTACGGCGACCGTCGCCATGAATCTGGGATTGCAGTCCACCTCCAGTTATCTCATCGCCAAGGCGGCACAACACCCCAAGTCCATCCTGCTCTTGTGGACCCCCATCGTCGCGGTCCGATTTTTCGCCACCGCCCGGGCGGGCCTTCGGTACCTGGATCGCTACATCGCGCATGACGTAGCCCTGCGTTGGCTGCGTGATGTCAAGACGCACATCTATCGGACCATTGAACGAGAGGCGCACGGGATCATTATGGGCCGCGGCAGCGGTGAGATGCTAAGCCGTCTTGGCAGTGATGTGGATCGTTTGCAGAACCTAATCGTCGGGCTCTATGAACCGGTCGTCGTGGGCATTCTGGGTCTGCTGATCGTGTTGGCTATCGGCCTTTCGCTAAACCCCACAATCGGCATAGGGTTGGCCGCGATGCTGGCCGCATCGGCTATCGTGCTGTCGTGGGGCTCCGCCGGCATGGCCAGCCTGTCCAGCGCGCGGCTTCTGGATGTCCGAGGACGCCTAACGGCAGCGATCGTCGAACTCCTCCAGGGGTGGACAGATATCATAGCACTCCATCTTGAGAGCTCCGTGCAAACCCATGTCGACCAACTGCAAGCACGCTTGCACGAATCTAAGCGGTATTTGAGCCGCATCAGCGGGCTCTTTCAGGCCACGTCGCTGTTTGTCACTTGGGCTGGCATGTGGGTGGTGTTGCAACTTGCCATCGTCGACGTGCAACGGCATCAATTAAGACCCATCCTAGTACCGGTGGCGGCCCTGCTGGCACTGGCCAGTTTCGAAATTGTATCAGGCCTTCCGGGTGCATTCCAAGATTTTGGCGGGTTGGCTCAGGCGGCGTCGCGGATTAAAGAACTAGGCCGTCATCGCGAGTTCCAAGGTCCAATACAGGGACGGTCCACAAGGCCCGCTGATGTCCCGCCACTAACCGTGACCGAAGTCAGTGTGGTCCTTGGCGAACCCGCCAAGCCTGTTCTTGACCGACTGACCTTCACCCTGGGCCCCGGACAGCATGTCGCGTTGATTGGACCCAACGGATCGGGAAAGAGTACGCTGGTCAACCTCATGGCCAGCCTCACACCCTACAGCGAGGGAAGCATTCAATTGGATCAGACGGACCTCCGCTCTTGGGACCCCGAAGCCGCACGCAGCTTGTTGGGCGTGGTCAATCAATTCCCGCATGTCTTTCACGCTACCCTTCGCGCCAATCTTCAGGTGGCGGACCCTCATGCCTCCGAGGAGGCGTTGCGTCAATCCCTCCGGCTGACAGGCATGCTGCCCCTGGTCGACAGTTTGCCAGACGGTTGGAACACCCTCTTGGGGGAGCGCGGCACAACCCTGTCGGGAGGGGAAATCAAGCGTCTGGCAATCGCGCGTGTGGTGGTCAAGAACGCGCCCATTCTCCTGCTGGACGAGCCTACCGAGGGGCTGGACCCGATTAGCGAACGCCGCGTCATGCAACACCTCATGCGCTGGGCTGCCCGACGATCGGTACTGTGGATAACGCATAACGCCACGAACCTAGATTTGGTGGATGAGGTGGCTGTCTTAAAGGATGGCCGGATCGTCGCCCAGGGTCCGCCTCAGGTTATTCAGTCCCATCCCGTTACACGCACACTTTTACGCCTGACGGCCTTGCCGGAAACGATGGGATGGCCGCATCCCACCCATCACGGAAATTCGTCATAATGCGACAGCCCTGCCAAGATTTTGCATGAACCCCAGTCATCCGGGCCACCCTACGACTCGATGAGTGCAGAACGCTTGTTGGGAGGGACTCACGTGTCGTTGCCGGCTATCTGGTTTGTGCTTATCGCCGTATTGTTCGTGGGGTACTTCGTTCTCGAAGGATTTGACTATGGAGTGGGCATGTTAGTCCCCCTTCTCGGGCGCACTGACCAGGAGCGTCGAGCGATTATCGCCACCATTGGTCCGGTATGGGATGCCAACGAGGTTTGGCTGATTACTGCTGGCGGTGCGCTATTCGCGGCCTTCCCCAATTGGTACGCCACGCTGTTTAGCGGATTTTACCTGGGACTGGCCTTGCTTTTGGCCGCTCTTATCGTGCGGGGTGTCGCGCTCGAATTCCGCAGCAAGGGCGCCCGTCCCGAGTGGCGAACGCGCTGGGACGCCATGATTTTTATTGGCAGCGCCATCCCCCCGATTGTGTGGGGACTGGCGATGGGCAACCTCCTGCATGGGGTGCCGATAAATCAACACATGGACTATGTGGGCAATTTCCTGACGCTCCTCAACCCCTACGCTATCGTCGGCGCTTTAGCCACCCTTCTCCTGTTTCTCTTGCATGGCGCGTTGTATTTGGACTTGAAAGCGCCGGAAGAACTGGCTCGTCGTGCCCATAAGGTGGCCTATAAGTCAGGCCGTTTGGCGACCTTAATGTACTTTGCGTTTGTCGTCATGAGCTATTTCTATGCCCATTTTGTGCACAAGTTGGGCGTTGATCCCGGCCCCATTCCTGTGCTGGCGGGTCTCAGCATTATCGCGGTGCGGTTCCTATTGCCTGGGCGGCATCGCGAATGGGCCTTTTTTGCCACCTCGCTCACCATTGTCCTCTCTACCATCAGCGTCTTCCTGGCCTTGTTCCCCCATGTGATGATTTCGACGCTGAATCCGCGTTGGAGTCTGACGATTTACAATGCCGCGTCCAACCCCTACAGCCTCCGCGTAATGACCATTATCGCTGTAACCGTATTGCCCTTTGTGTTGGCCTATCAAGCATGGACATATTGGGTATTCCGCAAGCGCGTGTCGTTCAAGGACACATGGCATTATTAGCGACCGACATTCTTTAGAGGGAGTCGTATATTATGAGCGATGTGGGACTAGCCCGCCTGCAATTCGGCACCATGACGATTTATCACTTCTTGTTTGTTCCCATTACCATCGGCATGGCCTTCATGATCGCGATTCTGGAAACCCGCTACTGGAAAACCCGGCGCGCGGAAGATCGCAAGGTACTGGATTTCTTTGGCCGACTCTTTTTAATTAACTTCGCCGTGGGGGTTGTCACCGGCATCTTGCAGGAATTTCAGTTCGGGATGAACTGGTCAAATTATTCGCGCTTTGTCGGCGATGTCTTCGGCGCTCCGCTGGCGGTGGAAGCGCTGGCGGCCTTCTTCTTGGAATCGACCTTCATCGGCATCTGGATTTTTGGCTGGGATCGTCTGTCCCCCCGCCTGCATGCATGGTCAATGTGGTTGGTGGCGATCGGCACCAGCTTATCCGCCTTTTGGATCCTTACCGCCAACTCTTTTATGCAGGAGCCTGTCGGCTACAAACTGATTAAGGGCCGCGCCGCCATGACTAACTTTTTTGCTCTGCTCGGCAATCCCCAGTTGTGGGTCGAATTTCCCCACGTGGAAGCGGCTGCGCTGACAACCGGCGGGTTTTTCGTGGCCGCCATCAGCGCGCATTTTATCCGCACCCGACAGAAGTACCGTGACTGGTTTATGCCGGCAGCGACCATCGGCCTGCTGGTGTCGGCGGTAGGCAGCATTCTTGTGGTCATCATGGGACACGACCAAGCACAGCATTTGATTTTCGCCCAGCCGATGAAAATGGCAGCGTCGGAGGCGCTGTGGTACAACAGCGGACTGCACGCGTCCTGGAGCATTGTGTCCTTTTTTAATCCCGTGACACGACACACCTGGTTCTCTATCCGGATTCCCTATATGCTGTCCATCCTCGCCTACAACCGGCTGACAGGACAAGTGCGCGGCATCTCCACGCTTCAGCATCTCTATGCTCACCGCTACGGGCCCGGCTACTACGTCCCTCCCGTGATGGTGACTTATTGGAGCTTCCGATTCATGATCTTAATCGGCACGGTCATGGCCGTTGTCGCCGTGTGGGGCCTATGGTTGGCGCGCAGTCACCGGCTGGCCGGGAGCCCCCGGTTTCTCAAGCTGATGACATGGTCCATCCTGTTCCCGTCTCTTGCCAATATTGCGGGTTGGGTCATGACCGAAGTGGGTCGTCAGCCATGGATTGTCTTTGGCCTGCAAAAAACGGTCAACGGCGTATCCCCCACCGTCCCCATCTACGAGGTAGCCATCACCTTTATCACCTTTTCGCTCCTGTATTTGATTATGGGCATCATCGAAGTGGGACTGGTGCTGAAGTTCGTCAGACTGGGCCCCGAGGCCAGCGAGGAACACCTCGATCCATCCGAGGACGGTATCTTCCAGCCCCACTAGCCCCAAGCGCTGAGGGGGGACATCGGTTGCCGTGCGGGCGCCCGGCATGGGCAACCTTGCTCCCATGGAATCCCAGACTATGGGTCCTCCTCGCAGGGCATACGTATCGTGGAGGTGAGGAATTTGGCAAAACCCCACATCGTGGTGCTCGGATCAAACTTTGCCGGATTGGGCGCCGCCCAAAAACTCCGGGAATACGGCAAAGACGCTGTAGACATTACCGTCATTGACCGCAAACCCTATCTGTTGTTTGTGCCCAACATTGGCATTGAAGTCTTGGAGAATCGGGATCCGTTTTACTCGATGCACATGCCGCTGGAGCCCGCCATGAAAGCGGACGATTTGCATTTCATCCAAGGTGATGTGCAATCCATCGACGTGGAAACACAGATGATTGAATTCTTGCCGACGGAGCGTTTAGGAAGCGCCACCGCTAAACTGCATTATGACTATGTCGTTATCGCGGTGGGTGCGCGCCTGGCATACGACCAAATCGAGGGATTCGCCGAGTTTGGCCACACCGTCAGCGATACCTATTACGGCAACCAATTGCGCCGCTATCTCTATTCCGACTACAAAGGCGGACCGGTGGCGGTAGGCTCGGCCCGGTTCCATCAAGGCAGCACGTCCAGTGCCTACGTTCCGGCCGCCGAAGCGGCTTGCGAAGGTCCTCCGGTCGAGGTCACGCTAAGTATCGGGCGGTGGCTGCAAGATCATAATTTCGGCGGACCCTCCAACGTTTCGGTGTTCACTCCGGCCGAATGGATTGCCGAAGACGCGGGTATGGGCATTGTCAAAACGCTCTTGGGCGTGGCGGGGAAGATGGGCTATCACTATGTGAATAATACCTACGATATCCGCCGCATCACCCAAGAGGGCATCGAATTTGTGCAGGGTCCCAGCATCGAGGCCGAGTTAAAGATCATTTTCCCCGATTGGGTGCCCCATCATTTTCTCCAAGACCTGCCGATTGCAGACGACGTCGGATTTATCGAAACCGACATGACCATGCGCAACCCCCGCTTCTCCAACGTTTTTGCGTGTGGTGACGCGGCGGCCGTGACCGTGCCGAAACTGGGCATTTTGGCCCATATGGGCTCAGAGGTGGCCGCCCGGCAGATTTGCCAAGACTTAGGCCTCATGCGCATCGCCCCAGGCGAGGAGCGCATGCACCCGATTGTGGATTGTATCGGCGACATGGGCGCCAACGAAGCCTTTTATATTAGCTCCAACACATGGTTCGGCGGAGACCGCGAAATCTTCCGAATGGGCCATATTCCCTTCCTGTTGAAGTTGCAGTACAAGGACATGTTCTTCCGCACCAAAGGCAAGGTCCCCCCGTGGGGATTGCCGGCGGCAGATTTCTTTGCGGAAATGCTGGGAAAGGAAGTCGGCGTATGAGCAGCACTCTGACATTTGACGAGACGGCATCAAGTCCCCTGACGGCCGACCAATGGCAAGGCCTGGCACGCCTCGGCGAACTCGTAACGGTGTTTGATCGCGCGATGGACGGCCCGATGGGGGCGGTCTCGGTCGACTATCTCGCCTCGCTCATGACGTTGGCCCCCTCCAACACGCTCGCCGCCGTACGCGACGTTCTCGAGATGTTGACCGAGTGGCATGAGAACGGGGTGCTTACACAAATCCGTTCGGTGGTCGACATGATGGCGTCGGTATTATCCGCCGAAAACATCAATACGGTGGCCACGGCGGCTCTCCGCAAGGCCCGCAAGAGCCATGTCCCGGACACCTTGCGGACGCTGTCCCGGGAACTGAGTGACGTCACCCAGGCTGACACCACGGGCCTCGGGGGGCTAGGGGGCCTGATGCGGCTCATGATGGACAAGGATGTCCAAGCGGGACTGCGCATGATGGGCATGACCGCGGGAAAAATCCGCACGGTGATGCAGTCCGATCCGCAACAGGGACGGGACCGCACCGCGTTGCAGCACTAAAGGCTTCCCTCGAATCCGGGGGAGGTCCGCCATTTGCGCATCTCGTTCGTTTGTATCGCCAATGCGCATCGTCCATCCCGGCCCCTGATGGCCATGGGTTTGGCGATGCCGCGCCCTGCGTTGGACCACAGCGGCCCTCCCTCCATGACAGAGTTATGGCTCAAATCCCACCGGGCTTCCTCGGCCCCCTCGCAGCTTCCACAAAATTCAATCTTTACAGGCGCCGTCCGATTTGCCATAATACGCGAAACCGATGAACGAGAAGAGTTCTGGCGGACTCCAAGAAAGCTGGGAGGATGAAAACCGGCAGTCCGCCACGAATCCGATTCCACTCGGGAGGTCATCGACGAAGAGTCGATCGCGCCGGCGCACCGGTCAACGAAGAGGGCGGAGCAATCCGCCAATTAGGGTGGCACCGCGGCTAGACCGTCCCTAAGCGAGGGGGCGGATTTTTGTTTTGCGCCCCCATCCAGTCCCCAACTTGCGGAATTTATCTCTTTGAGGAGGATGTGTCATGCATCTATTGTTGCCGGGGCCTACTCCGATTCCCGAGTCTGTGAAACAGGCAATGCTGTCATCCATGACCGATCACCGCGGGACGGCCTTCGAGACAGTCCACCATCGCGTGCAAAATGAGTTGGGAGCCCTGTTCGGTACGGATTCGCCGGAGCATGTCGCGGTATTGCCAGCCGCCGGCACGGGCGGCCTGGAAGCGGCGGTGCAAAACTTATTCCACCCGAACGACCGGGTATTGGTCGTCGAATCGGGACTCTTTGGACGCCGTTTCGGCGAAGTGGCGCGGGCTCACCAGCTGCACGTGGACCGCATGGAGCTCCCCTGGGGTGAGGCCTTTGATCCGCAGACGATTCTGGCGCGCGTCGGGTCGGCTTCATATCGAGGGGTGCTGGTCACCCATAACGAAACATCCACGGGCGTGTTGAATCCGGTTGAAGAACTGGGAGACCTCATCCATCAACTCGCCGATCCGCCGCTTTTGGTGGTCGACAGCATCAGCGGCGTGCCGTCCATTCCGCTTACCGTCCATAACGGCGTCGATGTCATCATCGCCGCGTCGCAAAAGGGGTTTATGTGCCCTCCCGGCCTAACCATGGTAGCTCTGTCAGATCGGGCCCGGAGCGCCGTCTTGGCTTCACGGACAGGCCGTTTCTACTTCGACCTCGTCCCCTACCTAAACGGCAAGCTCCCCTACACGCCCGCGATATCGCTGTGGTATGGATTAGATGCCGCCCTGGAGCTGCTCCAGCGTGAAGGCGCCGGCGCGCGTTTGGCCCGCCACCAGCGGCTGCGCGACATGGTACGCGCGTACGGCCAGGCAGGCGGGCTGCCTCCCTTGGTGTCGGACCGATGGGCCTCGCCCACGGTTACCGCGCTGGAACTGCCGCCGTCGATGCATGCGTCTCAATGGCGGAGCCAGTTGGAACAGCGCGGCTTGCAAATTGCCGGGGGACTCGGGGAATGGCACCATCGCGCCATTCGCATCGGCCACGTCGGGGCTGTCGACGCCGGCGACCTATGGGCTGGTCTCGGCCTGATGGCGCCTCATCTCCCCCATCCCCGCGAAGCCTTAGAAGCCGCGATGCGCGTGGCTGCCGCGTCAAGCGCTAACCAATCCCAGCCAAGGAGAGACGCCCTATGAACCGTCCGAGGATCTTAGTGACGGAGGCATTGGGCCCAAAGGGACTCGAATACCTTCGCCTGCACGCCGACGTCGAAGCGCATGATTTGCTGCCTCCCCCAGAACTGCCCCGCATGATGGGGGACTACGACGCCGTTATCATCCGCAGTGCCCATCGCCTGACCCGCGAACTCTTGGAAGGTCATCCACGTCTCAAAGTTGTCGCCCGGGCCGGAGCAGGATTTGACAACGTCGACTTAAAGGCTGCCACTGAGCTCGGCATCGCGGTCATCAATGCCCCAGGTGCGAATGCCATTGCTGCGGCCGAGCACACCTTCGGCCTCCTGCTCGCTGTCATGCGGAACATCGTGGCAGGCGACGCCCACGTGCGCAACGGCGGCTGGGACCGCGCCGCATTCTTGGGACGGGAACTCTATCAGAAGCGTCTCGGCATCATCGGTCTGGGCCGGGTTGGCCGCCAAGTGGCCCGCATTGCCCACGGCTTTCGCATGCAGGTGAGCGCCTACGACCCCTATCTATCCAGCGATATCTTCAAAGCGCACGAGGTATGCGAGTACCCAGACCTCGGGGAGCTCATCGAGCAATCGGACATCCTCACGATCCATACCCCCAAGACCGGTCCGCACCTGGACGAAAAGTTGCTGCGGCGTCTGCCCCCGGACGCCGTAGTCCTCAACGCCGCCCGCGGGGGCCTTGTTGACGAGTCGGCACTGGCCCAGCTGCTCCGGGAAGGCCGCGTCCACGGAGCAGGGGTGGATGTCTTCGTGACGGAGCCCCCTGCCCTCGATTCACCGCTGCTTCACGCCCCCCACGTGGTCACCACACCCCACCTGGGCGGATCGACGCATGAGGCCATGGTCGAAGTGGGCATGATGACCGCTCGCGGCGTTCTGGAGGCGCTCGCCAACCAGACTCCCGCCAATTTGGTGAACGTTCCCATCCCGGATCTGCCCGGACAGCACTTAGCCGCTCTCGACCACGCGGTGCGCGTGCTCGGCCGCATCTTCTCCCAGCTCAGCGAAAAGATTTCCCATCCGCTGCTGCTGGAACTGGGCGGAACCTTGAATGCGTCCCTTATCCCGTGGCTCCGCCAAGCCGTCCTGGCCGCGTTTCTGCATGACCGGGTCGACGAGCGGGTCAACACCGTCAACGCGTTGATGGTGGCTGCCCGGCAAGGCTTGACGCTGCTGGTAAAGGAGGCCTTTAACGACGGCGAACCGGAACTCAGTCTCCGCCTCGAAGGCCAGCCCGACACCGAAGTGGCGGTGTCGTTGCGGAATGGCCAACTGATGCTCAAAGAGCTGGCCGGTATTCCCGTGGACCTGCCCTGGCCCGATCGCGCCCTGGTGACGCGCCATCATGACGCCCCCGGGGTGGTCGGACGGGTCGGCAGTTTGGTGGGCCAATACGCCATTAACATCGGGCAACTGCATCTAGGCCGGCGCCAGGTCGGCCAGGAAGCCCTGATGATTCTCACGTTGGATACGGAACCGCCCGCTGAGCTCTTGCAGGACCTGAGAAAACTTCCCGACATGAAGGCGGTCTACGCTTTTTCCATTCGATAACTCTAAACAGCCCGGGCGGTTTCCTCCCACCGTCCGGGCTTTTCCTCGGTCCATAGCCGCCGCAAAACAAAAAAAGCCCCCCATGTGCTGGGCGGTCTGCCAAAAAATATTGGCTGGGGAGGCAGGACTCGAACCTGCGAATGCGGGATCCAAAGTCCCGTGCCTTACCAACTTGGCGACTCCCCAATATTTTGGTGGAGCTTAGCGGGATCGAACCGCTGACCTCCTGCGTGCAAAGCAGGCGCTCTCCCAGCTGAGCTAAAGCCCCGAGTTGGAGCGGGTGATGGGAATCGAACCCACGTGGTCAGCTTGGAAGGCTGAGGCTCTACCATTGAGCTACACCCGCAATTCAACGTCTCCTATAATATCACGCAGGCTAGTGTTTGATCCACTGCCCAAAAATATCCCGCCCCGAGAGGCGGGAGGAAAACTGGCAGGCCAGGAGGGACTCGAACCCCCAACAGGCGGATTTGGAGTCCGCTGCTCTACC
>JAJZBJ010000102.1 GCA_021798975.1 Bacillota bacterium
AACAACCATCCCATATTCTGGACGAATGGATTGACTTCGCCTGCGAGACCGCGGAATCGCCGGCTGCTCTGGCCGGATCCGAGCACCTGGTCTATTTCGGGCGAAAACGCTAAGCGCGGGCCGCGTCTCCCATGGACAAAAGCCCCGCGCACCATGGGCTGTGCGGAGGCGATGGTGCGCAGACGAATTTACGTGGAGGACTTCCGACGGGTCGAGGTCTTCTTTGGCGCGTCGCCGGTTTGGGCTACGCAGATGTCGACGGTGACGACGACAGCCTTGCTGGGATACCCCTCAACCAGTTCGGCCAAGCCTCTGAAGAGATCGGCCGCCTCGGCCCGGGTCATTCCTTTTTCCTGGATAGGGAATAACGGACGAGACAACACACATCACCAGCCTTTTACGATGGCCAGTGTGGCAGGAAGTGCGTGAGAATGCAACCCGTGCCGAGCGGCCCGTTGACCTGAGTGAGGCGACGGGGGGCGATTGCACCCTCCTCGGCCGATTGGCGGAGACGGACCGCACCAAGCAGGCGCGCGAATCTCGCGATTAAAAACTCGCTTAGCGGTACGTTCAAGAGGCACCGCGCTAGTTCCAGCTCATTCTTACAAGACTGGCTGCCGGCTGACCGCTATGAACACGGCACCGATCTGAAATCTCCTGTCACACCTAGACTCGTTTACCATAATATGCCATCGGGAGACAACTTCTGACCACCAGAAAGGAGACGCCTGATGTCACGACTTTACTTTGGAATCACAGCGCTTGGCGGCGTATGGGGGATCATCTCGTCCTTCCTGCTGACAGGAACGGCACTGCACATTAGTACCGGAGCGACGGGATCTGTGGTGTTTGTCTCGTCCCTATGGGGCGCTCTGTCGTCGGACCAGAGGGAACACTCCTAGCCCGCTCCTTCGGATATAGGGATGATGTTCGGTCAAGTCCGTGCCCCCAAGGCACGGACTTCTGTTGAACCACCCAGCCGACACAGCCTACCGGTTAGAGGTCGAAGGCATTGTGAACCTGATTGAGGGCACGCTCAGCATCCGCGCGAGACACAATACAGGAGATTTTTATCTCGGAGGTGCTAATCATCTGGATATTAATCCCGGCATCAGCCAGAGCCCGAAATACCGTCGCCGCCACCCCCACATGGTTTCGCACGCCGGCCCCCACGGCCGACACCTTGGCGATCTCACCGTCCACCACCAGATCCAGCCCGCCCAAGTCTTGGAGCGTTTGGCGGCATACGGCGACCGCCTGTTCGCGGTCCGCATCGGCCACGGTCAGCGCAATGTCCGCACGGGCGTTTTCGTGGGAGAGCGCCTGGAATACCAAGTCAATATTGATCCCTGCCTGGGCCAACTGATCGCACGCATAGGCGGCCACGCCGGGACGGTCCGGAACACCCATGAGTCCGATTTTAGTCACATGCACATCCAGGGCCACCGCCGTCACGGGTTCCGCGGGTAAGCTGTTCCCCCCCGCGATGCGGGTGCCGGGCTTCGTTTCAAAGGTCGACCGGGCATCAACTGGGACCCCCGACTGCCGGGCGTATAGGACTGCCTGCGTCTGCAACACCTGGGCCCCCTGTGAGGCTAGTTCCAGCATTTCATCGTAGGACAGCGCCTGTAAGGCCTTGGCGTTGGGTACAATGCGGGGATCGGCCGTGAAGACGCCCGGTACGTCCGAATAAATCTCGCACGAGTCCGCCCCCAAGGCTGAAGCCAGCGCAATGGCCGTCAAGTCCGAGCCACCCCGGCCCAACGTGGTATAGAAGCCTTCTGGGGAAATCCCCTGAAAACCAGTCACGACGGGGACTACCCTCTCAGCTAACAGCGTTTCCAGGAGCGCAGGGTCGATCGACTCGATCCGGGCTCGTCCATAGTCCGCGGTCGTGCAAATACCCGCCTGCGCCCCAGTCAGGGCTCGCGCGGGCACGCCGTGGCGAACCAGCGCCATCGCCATCAGCGCTGCTGATTGCATCTCCCCGGTCATGACCAGCACATCCAGGTTCTCGGGTGATTGCCGTCCATCCAGCAACTCAGCCCGCTCCAACAGATCATCCGTGGTATCGCCCATGGCGGACACCACCACGGCCACTTGATGCCCCTGCTCCCAGACTGCTTTGACCCGTTCAGCCACCGCTTCAATGTATGCGATCGTCTTCAGGGAGCTTCCGCCAAATTTCTCCACAATGCGCACCTGTATCACCCGTCCTATGCTGTATCATCCCATCATACCCAAGCGGGCTTCCAGGTCACAAGTTATCCGTTCAAAATCCGTCCCGACACGGCATCTACCGTGAGCAGCATGCCGGTCTTGCAGGTCCGCATGGCACCCTCGACCCCCACCACGGTGGGGATTCCCAGGGAAACGCCGACCACCGCGGCATGGGAGGTCAGCCCCCCCGCTTCGACCACGATGGCGCGCGCCTCTTGCATCAACGGCACCCATTCCCGATCGGTCTCCGGCGCCACTAGAACCTTGTCCTTCACACGGTCCGGCGACACCTCTCGCGGATCGTCGACGACGATCGCCTCGCCTCGCACTTCACCTTCCGGCCCCATGCCTTGTCCCTTTAAGAGCACCTCACCGATTGTCATGACGCGGAGCACATTGGTGCTGCCGGATTCCCCCACGGGGGCTCCGGCAGTCACGATCACGCGGTCGCCCGTGGTAGCCCACCCCTGGTGGGCGGCAATGGCGACCGATTCCTCAATCATGCTTTCCAACGTTCCCTGCCAAGTCATCAGTTGGGTGTTCAATCCCCAGACCAGCGTCAACCGCCGGGCTACGGTGTTGTGGGGCGTGACCGCCAATATCGGCACACGGGGCCGATGGGCGGCCATGGCGACGGCCGTATGGCCAGTCTCGGTGGCCGTTACAATGACCCGGGCGTCCAAGTCCTCGGCGGCGGTCAGTGCCGCGTGGCATACGGCGTCTGTTACCGTGCCCGATCCATAGCGCGGACGCGCCATACCATCCCAAGGATGGGCTTCGCTCACCGCCGCAGTACGGGCCATGACCTGTACCGCCGCGACCGGATGCTCGCCCACGGCTGTTTCTTCCGACAACATCACGGCATCGGTCCCTTCCAGTACGGCATGCGCAATGTCGGTAATTTCAGCCCGGGTAGGGCGCTCGGCGTGCACCATCGATTCCAGCATCTGCGTGGCGGTGATGACGGGCTTCCCCGCCCGATTGGCCGCATCAATGATGGTCTTTTGCAGCCATGGCACGTCCTCAGGCGGAAATTCCACCCCCAAATCCCCTCGGGCCACCATCAGCCCATCCGCTAATCGCACGATCTCCGCCAAATTGTCCACGGCCAGCCGAGTCTCGATTTTCGCCATGAGCGCCAAGTCGGCACCGCCCCATATCTCCAATTGGCGCCTGAGTTCAATGAGATCCTCACCGGAGCGAATGAACGAGGCGGCCACCCAATCGGCGCCCTCTTCGATCCCCATCTGCAGAGCCTCTTCGTCGCCGGCCGTCAGTACAGGCAGGGGCCAGGCTCGTTTAGGACAGGAAATCTTCTTGTTGTCGGACAGGTATCCGCCTTGGCGGACCACCACGTCCGCTACGTCTCCCAATTCATCGACACGCAACACAATATTGCCGTCGCCGATGACCAACTCGTCGCCCTCATTCAGCATCTCCAACACGTGGGGGATAGAGGGCTCAAGCTCGGCCCCAGGTCCCAGCGTGACATGCTGCCCCTCTTGCAGTTCGACTCCTTTGCCGCGCGTCTTGATGCGGACCTCCGGTCCAGCCGTATCCAACAGAATGGCGATGGGCCGGCCCAGGCGCTGCTCGGCCTCCCGCACCATGCGGATGGTGGCCCGGTGCCGGTCCACCGAGCCATGCGATAAATTAATCCGGGCCACGTCAGCACCAGCCTCCATCAGCCGGCCGAACACCTCCGGGTCAATGGAAGCAGGTCCCAATGTGGCGACAATTTTTGTCCTGCGCATATGATATCCCTCCTGTGCTGCGGCGGGGCGGGGGCCCCGTTCCCGCGTCATGAGTCCTGGTAGAATTGTGGCAAATGCGGTACGGCTTGTCACGCTGCGGCGAACCTTAGAGCCGTCTATTTTCCGGTCAGCCGGAAGACCCCGCCTGTTCGCGAGACATGGCCCCGCTGAAAGCCCTATCCGGCGTCGGCGCCAGAAACATCCATGCGGCTTTGATAGTTCCGGGGAAAGTAGCGCCGTCGGATATCCCAGGCTGTCCAGATCCCCGATCCGATGCCCACGGCGTGTTCCACAACGAGCAAAACGACCGCGGGAACCCCCCAGCCCGAAAGATCCGCGATGAGCTCCCATTGTACCGCCATGACCAAAAAACCAATGAACCAGTATGCCCGACGCCCCGGAACGCCCCGCCGCCTTAGAGACACCGAAGCCGCCAGCCCTGCCGCTGCGGCACCGAGAAACACGGCCCAGACAATCACCCCGACCACGCCATGGCGCGGCTCGGCGATAACCCAGGGGGGTTGCTCAGCCATCGTTGGACGCCTCCTCGCGCAGAACGGCGTTCCCCATCGACGCCGTCTTCCATGTCATTCGCGGTTCACGCAGGAACCACCCAGCCCGGTAGTGGAAGATCACGGCCTGCCCCGCATCCACGACTACATGAAAGGCCCGTCGGTCCCAGCCCCCCGAGAACACCACCAGGTGAATACCGGGCTCGACCGGAACGCCGAGAAACGGGGCGCGGCGGCTCACGTCGCCCCGCCAAGCACCGTCCACGTATAGATGCCAGCGAGGCCCGAGTCGCCGGGTATCGCAGGCGATCTGCAGCACGGCGGGTTCAGCTTCTCTCGCAAGTCCGTAAACAGACGGTCTGCCCTGCACGACTGGGGCAGGAACCGCTGATGGCGTTGGCGGCCGGAATGTCCGGGCGGGCACGAAACACCCCAGGGCCAAACCCACAGCCACCCCGCCCACGTGGGCAGCCATGGCAATGTGCGCCGGGTCTTGAAACTCCCCGACAAACTCCAATCCCGCCAACAGCAGCAGGGCCGCCAAACGAGGCCAGTTCTCCCGGTTTCGGCGACGAAACCAAATCGCCGCCAGCATAGCCAAGAGTCCCATGATAGCGCCGCTGGCCCCCGACGCCAGATCATGCGGATGGAGGAGCAGCGATTGAACGAGATTCCCGGCAATGCCGCTCGCGAAGTAGGTGAATACCCATACCCAGCGGGATATTTCCCGTTCCAAAAAGGTACCCACAAGCACGAGCACCACCATGTTGGACAGCACATGAACGAGGGAAACATGAAGAAAGATAGCAAGTACCGGGGCCCACAGGTGCAGATGGCCCCAGGCGGTGATGGCACCGTCCTGACGCAGCACGGCATTCGTGGGCGGATGGGACAGGCCCTGCTCCAGGACGCTGTAAACAGCGATGGTTACGGCTGTGACCGATGCGGTTAACCAGGGATACGTGTAGCGCTTCATAGGCTCCTCCAGGTGACTCCACCTTAGACCGCTGGGAGCGTCCGCCACAAGGGAAAATTGCTGGAAAACAGCCCCTCGCCATGAATGTCAATATTCATTTACAATGTAGTCAATAAATACATTCTCTAAGAGACGAGGGATCCCCTTGACCAAACGATGGATGGCGGCCGCGGCCGTCGTATTGCCTGCAGCGCTGGCCGCTTGCGGGACGCAGCCCAAAACTGCTGCAGTGCATGGCACCGCTAATGTCGCCTACGCTGGGTCGCTTCAGGATGTCAACGATGTCCGCATCGGGCCGGCTTTTCAACGCGCCACCGGCAACCAATATCAGGGACAGGGCGGCGGATCGTTCGGTGTCGCGCAGGAAATTGCCTCCAAGACTATCGCCCCCAACGTATTCGAGAGCGTAGGCTATGCGCCCATTCATGTGCTAGAGCCCAAGTTCACCACCTGGGCCGTCAGCTTTGCAGCCAGCCCTTTGGTTTTAGCCTACAACCCCAAATCCCCGTTCGCATCCCAGTTGAACGCGATCCGGACGGGAAAGGAGCCACTTAAAGACTTGTTTACCCTGATGGCCAATCCCGAGTTCCATCTCGGACGCACGAATCCCAATACGGATCCGCAAGGACAAGCGTTTTATCTGATGGTGGAACTCGCCCAGCAGCAGTACAACTTGCCGGCGAGCCTTCCCAACCGCGTACTGGGAGCTCTCGACAACCCGCATCAAATATACTCGGAAACGGGGATCCTGAGCCTTCTCCAGTCTGGCGGACTAGATGCATCCAGCGCCTTCTTATCGGAAGCGGTGCAACGGCATCTGGACTACATCAAGCTTCCCGACACGCTGAATTTCGCGAACCCGAAAGACAACGGAGTCTATGCCAAAGCGTCCGTCAAGCTGGACAACGGAAGCGTGGTGCACGGATCCGCATTGACGGTCGACATCACCACCATCGGCAAGCCGGCCCCAGCAGCCGTCTCGTTCATCCGCTACGTGCTGTCCCGCCATGGCCAGGCTTTGATGCGAAAGGGCGGCTACGATGTGTTTGGACCGCTGGTGTTGGGTAGGCGCTCCGCCGTGCCGTCTGGATTAACCGGTCTTCTCAAGTGAGACGGCTCATCGCCCCGGGCGCCGCCTTGGCACTCGCTATCCTGTTTTTGCCGTTGGTGATTTTGCTGGCGCATGCAGGCCAAGTCGGGCGTGTTCTCGGTGCCCCCGGCGACGCCTCGGCGATCGTTCTGACTCTGAGCTCCGGCATCCTCTCACTGGGGGTGGATTTGCTGTTGGGGATGCCCTTGGCTTGGCTCTTGGCGCGCCGGCTGGCACCGCCATGGCAGCGGGTTTGGGGGACCGCTCTGGTTGTCCCCTTGCTCATGCCGCCCTTGGTCGTGGGCCTGGTCCTCGCCTATGTCGTCGGCCCCGCGTCACCGCTGGGCAGTTTCTTCGACTTATCCAATACCCTGGGGGGCTTAGTGCTGGCTCAAGTGTACGAGTCTCTTCCTTATTTTGTGTACACCGCCTGGGGATACCTCCGCACCATTCCCCGATCGCTTGAAGAAGATGTGTGGGTCCTCGGCAAAACACCGTGGGAGACCTTTCGATTCGTACTCTGGCCCTTGGTGCGCACCGGATTCGCCATCGGCGCCGCCATGGCCTGGGCACGCATTGTGGGCGCCTTTGGGGCTCCGGTGGTCGTCGCATATCACCCCACCGCCCTGCCGGTGGCCATCTGGATTCAATTGCAGGAACAGGGCCTGCCGGCCGCTTTGGGTTTGGCGCTGTGGCTCATTCTGGTTTCCCTGCCGCTGCCCATTTGGTTGAATTGGAGGTACAGCCATGTTGAACGTTGAGGTCTCTGAGTCCCGCATGCAAGGTTCCTTTCGCACCTCCTGCGGCCGCCTGGCGGTGGTGGGTTTGTCAGGTTCCGGCAAGACCTCCCTGTTCCGCATCATCACAGGTCTTGCGCCCTCCCAGGCGCATGTTGAGGTGGATCATCGCGACCTGAGCGCCCTGCCTCCCTATCAACGCCCCATCGCCTTCGTACCCCAGCGGCCCAGTCTCGTGCCGCATAAGACCATCGCCGAACAGGTCGCCTGGGTCCAGCGTACCAGCGACGACGTCATTCACCAATGGCGTCGCATTCTCGCGCTCGAACCTCTCTGGCATCGACGGCCGCCCGAGCTCTCCGGCGGCGAACAACAACGAGCCGCCCTCTTGCGAGCTTGGGCGTCCAATCCCCGCATCCTCCTCTTGGATGAAGCCTTGTCCAACGTGGACCGCCCGCACCGCCGGGCTATTTGGGAAGCCATTGCCCAACACTGGCCGGATGATCGTCTTTTGGTGTTTTCCACCCACGAGTGGGACGAGGCTGAAGCACACGCGGAGACTATCCTGTATGTGGAGTCCGGAATCCTATATCCCCTGCAAGCGCGCTCGCAGGTGGCACCCGCCACGCCGTCGATGGCCCGCCTGATGGGCTACATCGTCGCCCTGCGAGACCGGGTGGGCCGAACGGTGTTGCTTCACCCCCGTCTGGTGCTGCCGGGCACCGCCTGGCCGGACGCTGCCGTCCACATTCCGGGGACCCTTACCATCACGGGATCTAGTCCCCTGACGGCTCGGTACCGATTCGAGAATGGCGGCCACACTTGGACGTGGACTGGGCCGCCCGCTCCTAGCGGCACCTACGACGGGCTCTCATTGACGACAGTTGTGACGCCGGAATTTGAGTGGGACAAGGAGGGCGAGCGATGAAATTTGGGCTATGGCTCCTGACACAGCGTCAGGCACATCAGTGGTCGCAGGCCGAATTGGCGGAGCGTTTGGCAGTCTCCCGGCAAACCATTATCGCCTTGGAGAAAGATCAGCACGGGCCGAGCCTAGACTTGGCCGTACGGTTGAGTCAGTTATTCCATGTCTCATTGGATCAGCTGGTCGAGGCGGTTACGGATCCGGCCCCCCAAGGCTCCCTGTTCCCCTCTCTTCTTCGTCCCACGGGATTGACGCCGGTCATCTGGTCTCAGATCGGCCAGCGCCGCGTGCTGGTCCCTACACACCGCATTGAAGGCACCCCGCTTCCGGACGCGCTGTGGGATCCCGAGACCGACGCCGTCACGGCGCTCCCCGGGGCGCGCCGGCCCGACCATGTGATTCTCGCCGGAGGCTGCGATCCCTTCGCCGGCTGGCTCTCGCAGGTTTTTCACGAGCACCATGCGAACCTGCACCTCGAAACCGTGCGCCTCTCAAGCAGCCAAGCCCTGCGGGCGTGGCAGGAAGGGTGGCTCCACTTAGCGGGAACCCATCTTTTTGACCCAGAGCTTCAACGGTACAATCCCGACTCGCTGGCAGACGTTCCCCACCTGCGCCTCCCTTACCTGACATGGGAGGAAGGCCTGCTCACGCGGCCTGACGAGCGGGTCGAGCGGTTGGCGATTCGCGAGCCGGGCAGCGAAGCCCACGCCCTGTTCCGCCGCCATACAGCCCAGTCCCCAGCCCCAACCGATGTCTTCTACACCCATCGCGCCATTTTGGACACCGTCCTGCACCGTCGCGGCTGGGCTGGAGTGGGCTTGGGATCCCTGGCCGCTCCTCTGGGGCTGCTGTTTGAGCCTTGGGCTTTGGAGTCCTATGACCTATGGATACGGTGGGAGGATCGCCATCTCACATGGGTGGAGACCTTGCGGTCGGCGTTGGCATCGCCGCGTTTGACGGCCCTTTTGGCTCAGGTGCCACGCGTAGGCCTGGCCCAAGAAACCTCGCGGTAGCCGAACCGTCGAATCGGAGAATTTGCGGCGGTTTGCAATCTTGGGTTGAATGATACCCGGCTCATCTCAAATGATTCAACCTGTTTTGTGCAAAACCCCATTAAGTGGGGCCCCGAAAGAGTCCGCTGTATTATAAAAAACAGGGTTGGACGAGGTATGTGAGTCGGGGTTACTCAATGCCTATTCGGGCCGGATAGTGATTCAGCCTAATATTCCGTAAATTTAGTCCGGGGTGGCCTGCTAATACATTTGGGAGCAGGGCGACTGCATCCGCATCGAAAATTACTCGGTGTAAAAAACTCGTCGAATTTCTTCGTCGGTCAGATAGTTTGCAGCTTGGCGGGCAATAGCACGGATTGTTCCGGTGTCCAATAATGAGTGATTGGGGACAACCAGGATTTGGCGTCCGGATGGAGTCGAACGCACCAACTTGATATGACTTCCTCGCTGGCGATCAACGGCGAAGCCCAACGGCTGCAATAAAGCGACCAGCGCTGCGCCGGAGCATCGACGGAGTCTAGGCATAATCGGGTTCCAGCTCGATCATCACGACAATCGAGGGATTAGGCGCAAGGTTCCAAGCGGCCAAATCCTCACCGTCCAGCATCAATCCCACGGCCTCGCGCAAGTTACTCAAACTTTCCTCGACGGTGGCACCCTGCGTGACTACCGGAAAATCCACGCACTCGGCCACGTAACCCGATTCGTCACCGGACCGAATCACCGCTTGAATGGTATGCCGGGGTTTCATAACGCGCTCCCTCCTCCCTCTCATTATGCCACCAAGGGTCGCCGTTCCCAAGTTCCGCGGAAGATATCGAGCCTCATCATTAGCGCTTAGGGGGGCATAAATGCACAAAGCGGATAGTGTTTCCAGAGTCATGTCGGATCAGATCTCAGTCTCCGCAGGTAAATATTGGAACACAGGCCATTTCCCTAACAATATCGGAATTGTCTCGCAAAGGACTTTTTAGGGCGATGTCGAAATGATCCCGTATGAGTATGAGGACACGGACCTCCCGCGAGGTCGAGCTAGCGCAAGATCCCAATACATTTCCCAATACCGGCCTGAGTCTGGCCGTCCGGTGGCTGGCCGACCGCGTCAACTGGCTCGCGGTGGTTGACGGCCTCCTCCCGTGGGATGCCCAGCGGGCCAAGATCGCACCGAGCACGGTGCTCCTGACCCTGGTCATGAATGTCCTCACGCAACGGAACCCGTTATATCGGGTGGAAGACTGGGTCGCCACGTTACCCCTGCCGATGCTCTGGACGCCATCCAGGCGTCGCAATTCAATGACGATGCGTTAGGGCGTGTCTTGGAAGACTTGGCGGATCACGAACAGGTCTTATTGGCCTCTGCATGCCGATACGTCGGCGTTTGCCCTGTTTGGCGACTATCCCGACACGGCGGGGCCGACGGCCCCGGTCCAGATCACGTATGGCCACAGTAAGGATCATCGGCCGGACTTACGGCAAATTATGACGGGGCTGACGGTCGACGATCAGGGTCAGGTCGTGGCCGGGACCATGCTCAGTGGGAATACCTCCGACCGTCAGTGGCATTCCGACTGGCTGGAGCAATTGGCGGGTGAGGT
>JAJZBJ010000103.1 GCA_021798975.1 Bacillota bacterium
CAAGCAGCTGCGCGCCCATGGTGCCTTGGAGCAAAGGATTGCCGGATTGGTTCAGCCCGGTCATGATGGATGCGAGGAGCGTCTGATTCGGGGCCCCGGCAATCTGTTGCGCAATCTGTTGGCTCACGCTGAGCATCGAGGACAGGACTTGGCCTTGGCGTCCCTGCATACTGCCGGCCGCCGTGGCGTTGCCAATCAGAGCGGCCCACTGCGCCGGCGTCATCGAGCCCGTACTGCCGCTCGTGCCCAAGACGCCAATTTGCGCGGCTTGGCCGAAGGCTTGTGCGGTACTCACGGGATTCAACCCCATCGAGAAGGCGAGGCCTTGGCTGGCCGTCATCATCCGGGTCAGACCCCGGGTGCCGATGTTGCCGGTATAGGGCGCCATCGCCTGCGTCGCGGCCGTAATCGTGCCCAATGACTCCGCCAGCCCCAGACTGGTCGCATCGACGCGCGAGCGTAGGGTGTTGAACGATTCACCGAGGGTGCCCATCGTCTTGGACAAGCCGGAAAATGCGGTGCCTTGGGCCATGTAGTTCGACCAACCCCGCCGCGTCTGATTGGCAACAAAACCGACGCCCAAAGCGGTCGCTCCCAATGTCACCCCGGCCGCACCCGTCCCGAGTAAGCCGCCCAATTCCCCATACCCAGCGGCGCTCGTCAGGCGCTGAATGATGCCCGTTGCGCCCGTGCCGGATCCGCCACCCGAGCTTCCGCCACCTCCCGCGGCCTGTTGCTGGGCCTTGAGATAGGCGTTGATCACCGCACCATGCGTCGGATTGGTGGTACGGTATTGCGTGGCTGCCGCAGCCAACGCGGCGGGATCGATGCCCGTGGCTTGGTTGGCGGCGAGAATAGCCTCACTCTCCGCCGAGGATCCGGTCGGTTGGGCCGCGATGCGCTGAACGTGGTTCAAGTGCCGACGAAGGGCCGCAGTGGCGTTGGATTTGCCGCCCGGTTGTTGCATCATGGCATCCAATTGGGGCAGGATGGGCTGAATGACGTTATCGAAGTTGGTCAGGAACTGCCCCGAATTCATGGTTGCCGAGCCCCGGACCCGTGTGCCTCGTGCTCGGGGATGGCTGATCATCCCCCTCGCCATCATATCCTGTTCGACGGCGGCGCGGGCGGCGCTGGAGTGCACGCCCATGGCCCGATTCATCGCCTCTTGCACATGGGCAGCTGCCGGCCCTGAACTTGCGCCCCTCGGTGTGCCAACACCATCAGGCATCTTCACTTTCGCTGCACTGCTCGCCATGCTCTTAAACAAAGTGTCGAGACGCTTCAGTTGCGTCTCCATGGTATCGAGGTCAGTTGTATCCACGGTCGGCTTAATGCGAATCTCATTGTCCATTTAGTCGTTCCCTCCCATGCGCGCCGCAATCGCGGCTACGGTATTGCGCCACGTCAGGTCGTACGGTGCCCGATAGGTGGCGACTTGGGCCGGATCAGGAGCGGACGTGTTGGTGCGCACCGCGGCCAGCAGTTCTTCTGCGTTGGCGGGCCCCCACGCCCTGATCGGCTCTTCCGGTTTCAAGCGCCACGCGGCGCGGGTGAAGTCAGTCCAGGCCTGCCAGAGACTGGCGCAGATCGTCCGTACGTCCTCGATTGAGGCCGGGAAGGTCGGCGGGATTTGACACGCGGCTTGGAGCTGGGTCAGTTTTCCCTGGTGTGGGCTCAGGTCGACGTCCCGTGCCCCGCCGGCGGCTTCCCAGCCGAGTTGCCAGGCGAACGCCATTTCGTTCTGCAAGACCGCGTCAAAATCCCTGAGCGTTTGTTCAAACGCCATCAGCATCGCGACCTTGGTCACGACCACGCTGAGGTCCGCGGCGAAGGTCCGGGTCATTTCCCCCGCCACGCGCAGACGTTCGGTAAACGCCTGATCCGGTCCGACCCATGCCAGCTGGGGTGTGGCGGCTTGCAGTTGGGCGGCGGTGGTAACATCCTGGCGGCTGAGGGCTTGGGTTACGCGGCGGAAGCGTTCGTGCGCGGTGAGGCGGTCAGGGGTAAATACGGCCAATTGGCCCATAATGATCGAGCTCCTTTCATAAACACCCAGAGCCCGATCGGGGCTCTGGCATTGGGTGAGGTGCAGTTGATGGCCGTGTACCGTAACCGTCCACGGTATACGGTTGGAACTGTATGCGTACAAAAAACTGAGCATGAGCGCTCGGTTGGGCGGTCGGTGTGTGGCGTTGCGGTTATTGCGATTGCATTGCGGTGTGGCGGACGGTGCGTTTCGCGGAGTGAAGCTGAGCCACTTGGGGACTGTGGTCAATGCCTCCGGCTGCCCCTTCCATGTCAGCCACCCACGCGCAACAGGGGCGGCATAGGCAGACCAGCACGGTAGCTTGTGCGGCCTGCATCAGGTCGACCCAATTTCGGCAGTGGCGCCCGCCACACATGGAACAGGTGCCCGCATAATCGCTGACGGTGGCCTCCAAGGCCTCCAGCCGTTGCTTAATGCTCATCGACGTCCTCCTCCTTTGGCCGCAGGGGCCATGCGTTGTAACTGTTCTTCCAAGGCGCTGAGTCGGGCTTCCAGCTCCTCCGATTCGCGCAACTTGAGAGCCATCTCCAATACCGTCTTCGCGGCCGTGACGCGACTGCTGGCCGGGGCCTCGGTATCCGCCTGCACATCTTGAAGCGTGGCCACGGCTTGGCCGGTGGCTTGCTGCAGTTGGCTGATGGCCTGATCCACCGCGGCTTGCCGCGCACGGCGATACGCTTCTTCGAAGTCCGGGCGCTGGAGCCAGCGGAACAAGGTTGCCTCACTGATCCCAGCCTGTTCGGCGGCGCCGGCAATGGTGGGGGACCGCAGCAGGGCCGCAATGGCGAGTTCCTGCTTGCGTCCGAGTTTTTCGCCGTGACCGCTCATGAGGTCTCACCGGCTGTCATTTGGGGCGCTAATAGGTGCATCTTGAATCCTCCATTCTGCGGTGCTTGGCGGTACCGCTGCGGTTACTCCGGTTGGCCCGCTGGAGAGTCATCGAACCACCGCCGGACACGCGTCACGGAGCACGCCAAGTCGAGGGCATCGGCGACATCCTCATGGGCCATCTTCGGCGCGAAGGTGACCAGCTGGGTGTAGAGCTTCTGTACGAGACGATGCATGCGAATCCCCGGCAGTCGGTCAAGATCTGTCCAGCCCTCTTCGTCCGGGAGTGCCGCCCGCAAGTAGAGGCCTCCATCTTCCACAAAAGGCGCCAACCGCGTGATGCGGGCGTATTTGTCTTGCGTGTTTGTCACCGCTTTGACCGGAACCCGGGGGTCCTCTGGATGCTGGAGGTGCCAGCGTTTCACTTCCGACACGAGATATTTCTGTCCCCCGTTGTCCTCGATGACGACCTTTAATGGCAGCCAGTCCTGATAAGCTTCCGCGATGACGCGGGCCTGTTCTCCGGGGTCAATTTGTTTCGCGAGGATGTCCAGTACGACTACATCCTGTGTGGGCGTGACGCCGATGGTCACCAGGGCGAATTCATCACTCGCTGTCTTTTCGGTCGTCGCCAGGTCCACCCCTTGGTAAATCATGAGCGGCTGGTCGCGAAACAACCAGGTGTCCGTTTCTGGATCCAATTTGATGTCTTTCTTGCTGTACCAGGAGAACCATGAAGCCTTGAACGCGCCGCCTTCTAACTCTTGCGGTCGCTGCTGATAGAGGGCGGCGAACGCTCGACTGCCGATACGCCGCCGCGTGGCCTCGAGAATGTCTTCGTCGAACTCATCGGGCCAGAGTGCTTCGCCGGGCGCGCGGCCCAGCAGGTCATCATCCTCCGCGAAGGCGGGGAGGTTCACAATCTCCCATTGATCGCCGGCATCATTGCGCATGGCTTGAAGCAACCGTCCGGCCAAGTCGTCTTCGTGCCATCGCGTTTGGATCAGGATGATGGCCCCGTGAGGTTCGAGCCGCGTCACCGCCACGTTGGTGTACCAGTCCCAGACAGTTTCCCGCAGTGTCTGGGAGTTGGCCTCTGCCCTGTCCTTATGGGGGTCATCGACGACGAGGATGTTGCAGCCCTTCCCGGTCAACGGGCCGCCGACACCCGCGGAGGTCAGACCGCCATAGTGGTCCTCAATGGCCCATGCATCCGCCGCTTTGGAATCTTGTGCAACGGACACGCCAAAGAGATCGGGACCATATTCGCGCAGCAGGTTCCGGGATTGGCGGCTGAATTTGACGGCGAGACTGGCGCCGTAGGAGGCCGTGATAATGCTATGGTCCGGATGCCGTCCCAAATACCAGGCACTGAAGTGCGCGTTCGCCAGCTGGCTTTTCCGATGCCTCGGTGGAAGGAAGATCATCAATCGCGTCAGCTCCCCACGCTCCACGGCCATCAATTTTTCACACAGCAACCGGACGTGCGGGGCATTCCACGCGCGCGCAAACCGGGGGCCGACGTATTGCAGAAAGGCCCACAGATTAGCGGCCGCCGCCGCCTTCCGGAGCTGTGGCGTCGTCAAAGAGCTCCGCGACGAGCTCGGGATGCCGCTCGAAGAGGCGCTGGGCTGCGCTGAGATCATGGGTCACCGTCCCTCCGTGTTTGAGTTCGGCCTCGATGCGTTGCTTCGTGAGGCCGGCCATATCGGCCAGCAAGCGGGCGGCTGGGACATCGCCTTCTTGTTGAGCTTTGGCGACCATGGCAGCCACCACCCCGGGCATGTGTCGCCGCAAGGATCCGCGCCAAATATCGTCCCATGCCGCGCGGAAGTCGGCGTCCTTCTCCAGCCAACGATAAAAGCCGCGGCGATCCACGCCTGCGGCTTCACAGATGGTCGTAATGGAGCGATTCAACCCGGCGTCCTGTGCCGCTTCAAGGACTGCGGCTTGTTTGGGTGTTGGACGCCATGGTGAGGAATTTTGAGGCATGGTTACCACCCTTCAAAGAGACCGGTGTTCGGAGCGATGCGGTCACACTCTTGAATCCACTCAGCCAACATATCGAAAGCTTCTTGAACTTGATCGGGGGAACAGCCTGCATTAGCCTTGTTCCAAAGTCGTTCCAAAGCACTCGAGGTATGATAGGGAAACCGATAATCATCGTGATGTAGGGTACTCAAGAATTTGTCTCCGCCGTTTTTCGGTACCGCGTATGAGTCTGACGGGGATTGGGGGTCGTCCATAATCCAACCTTCATCGGTCCACGTAAACTTCCATTTATCGTTAAACCCCCAGCGAGGGCTTCTCATCGTCAATGAAAACATCATTGTTTGGTGCTCCTTTCGATATCCGGATGGAATCCCGGTGTCTTCTATTATTGCGCGGTTCGATCAACATTCCGCAATGCGAGGGCTCCACGAAGGGAGCCCTCGATCTGCTGCTCTTAATGGCCGCCCGGCCCGGGCATCGATCCTGGGTTGCCGGGATGTGTGCGGTAGAATCGCCACACGGCGCGTACGGCATCAGGTAACAGTCGGCCACCGTTGAACCCGGACGCCATTACATGGCGTTGTTGACTCTGTGGGTCGTTATCCGTCAACGCGAGCAGAACATTTGATACCGTTGCTTCAATAACATGGGCACGCGTGGTTTTGTCCATGGTAGTGGGCCTCCAAATCAGGATTGACGGACCACAAGCGGTCGTCAGCTCCTATTGTGCGGCACGTCGGTTCACGCGCCGGACCTTCCCGTAAAAACGGCAGTCGTCCGATGGCCACCAACGCCCCGTCTGGTGTGCGGGTCCGGGTTTGGATGATGGATAGCCACATTTTGGCTCCCAGCAATGGGCCTATCCGTGTTCTGATGATGGCCACCGCAACGCTGGCCCAACGTTGCAGGGACGTTGCGGCAACGGCCAACGCCGCAAATCAGCGCAAAACACCGACGATCAGCGAAGAACACCGCAAAACGCCGCAAATCACCGCAACCGCCGGCAATGGTAACGAACGGCAGCATCGGGTACGGGATTGGGCACTCATTGGGAAGCGATGGGGTAGTCTTTGGGAAGAGCTCTCCCATCTGATGGCAATTGCCATCAACCGCCTTCAATGGCGATCCGGTGTCACTCATGTGCGCGCACTTGCGCGCGATCGCGCGCGGTTGCGCGTCGGAGCGCGCTGGCGGTCGGGGGTGTCCTCTTTAGTCCAGACACCGCAATGCGGGCACGACACCCGCGCGCCACGCGGCGCGTCCACCAGGTGGCGGCCGCACTTGGGGCAGACATAGGCGATGAGTTCATCCTTCATTGAGCACCTCCTAAAGCATGCCAGGCTGATGCATGGCCGTTGCAATCCCGTTAACGTAACGTTACGTCACCGTTACACCGTCGTTACGGGCACCACAACGGGAGCGCAAGACCCGCAGGCCCTGTTATGACGGGAACAGTAGGTCAAACGGTTTGGCGAACCGTTGAGGTAACAGTTCCCGAACCGGTTAAGCAGACGGTTGCGACTGCCTATCACTCGGAGTGACTTGAAGTGTCTTCAAGTGTCTTCAAGTGACTTGAAGTCGTGGCCCGGTAGGAACAGGGCCATGGTGCGGCGATGACCGTCTTCTTTGGATAGATCAGATTCCTCTGTCTGGCCCTTGCTGTAGGTGCCCGCATAGCGGATAATACGCGCCTCACGTAACGTTTGAATGGCTGCACCCGCGCGATTTTCTGGAATCCCAGCCCAGGCCTTCATAAACGACCATGCGGCAGGGGCCGGTGCGCCGGGTGTATGCAACCAGCGGACGCCAAACAGCAACTTAAACGCGTTGTACATCCGAGTGGCATCTGCATTGGCCGCCGCGACTTTTGCTGTCAATGGCGGCATGGCCACGCGGGCCGGTTGCACATAGCCGGTTTCGACCATCAGGCGCAAAGTCCACAACACAAATTGACTCCGTGACAGTCCTTTTTCTAGGAGATCGCGGGTTTGCTTACTTTGCTTGTTTTGAAGGCCTCCTTGATAGGCTTGAGCTGCACGCACTTGAGCCAGCGTTAACCATTGACGGCCGCCATTCTTGCCGTGCCAATCGTGATAGCGAAACTCGCCCGTATCGGGATTCCGCCACAACGTAGCCGAGGGACGACGGTCGGTGTGGCCGGGCACCACGCAGGTAAAGGCCTCGCCGAAGGGGACATTCGGGATACCCAGCATGCGGGCGGCTGCCCGTACAAAGGTGGGATCGTTGGATCGAGCGAGCAAGTCCGCGCCCTGAGTGGGACCAAGGAGAACCAGCGGGGAAGAAATGGCAAGTATATCAGATAACTCTCTTTTACTTACCATTTTAGGTCTCTTAGCTCGCTCAATCACCCATGCGGGACATTCGGCCATGGGGATGTCGCCAGGACCGTATCCTTCGACCCAGTTGTATCCAGGGGTGGGGGCAGCGACGGCATAGCCACCATCCGCGCGGATGTCGACATGAGGCAAGATGGCCGCTTTGGTGGCGACGGGCGTTCCGGGATGCCGATAATACAGGTGCCAGCCCCCGCTGGGTGTCCGGGCCATAACGGTGACGGGCAACGGATAGTCAGGGCCGAGGGATTCGTCCGCGCCAAGGTCAAGGTCCACGACGATGTGCCCCGAAACGATGCCAGTGATAACGCCGAGACCATACGCATCTTTCCAAGCTAGGGTTTGTTCGTCCGAGGCCTTTTTCAATGCGTTCCAGCTGGGACGCCCTTTTATGAGAGGCAAAAGGGCTGCATCCGGGCTCTTATCATCCCGCGTTGGGAGTGTGGCCCACCCATACGCGTCGCGGTATAGGCGATGTGCATCAATGAGCGCAAGGGCTTGAGACGCGCCACGTGGCGCGGGATATGCTATAATCGAGGTAGACAATATTCGTTCGACCTCCTTTGCCGGTGTCGTGGCCGGCGGGAAATGACCCTCGCGGGGCGGCGGGGGTTTTTTATTGGGCGGCGCGAGTGGGCTCAGACTCGGCGAGCAAATCGACGGACGGATCCGCTCCGAGAGCGGCGGTGAGTTTAGCAAGTTGGCTTTCATAAGGCACCATGCGACCCGATTCGAAGAGCCCGACTTGTGATGGATGTACCTGGGCTCGTCGTGCGAGCTCTGCTTTGGACCACCCTTTGGTCATGCGCAATTTGGTCATGATCTTCACTCAAAAATCCCTTCCTTTCCTCCGCAAAACAAAGAACGCCTGACCGAGCGCCGAAGCGCTAGTCAGCCGCGTCTTATACGCTAGCCGATGAGTAGTGGTGCGCGTAGGGAATTCGACACGCATTTTGGCATTCCTGCCTCTTGACCTAGGTCAAGACACTCCGACTCCGATCCCGAAACGTCGCAACCCATGATTTTACAGGATTTCCCGGAATGAAAATATTTTTTGCCTATAGGCATTCTCGGCCAAAATCGTCGAGTTCTCCTTCACGCTAAGGCGGTTATTTCAATTGCGCGGCTAAGGCCGTTGCCTCGGACTCTCGCCATGCGGTGTAGGCGCCTTCCAACTGCACCGCCACGCCCGCTCCGTCCATGCTTTCTACTACTTGCAACATGCCGCGATTCGGTCGTAGGACAAGTCCTAATTCCGTTGCTGCCACTTGCCCATAATTGAGCCGCCCTAATAAGGCGACTTCGCGGCGGGTGAGTCCATGCCGCTCACGCCACTGAACAAACGGATTCATAGGAGCCTCCTTGCCGTCAAAAAAGCCCGGGGTGCCGGGCTAAGAAGTTGAAAACCAGGGTGATGCGCGTAAATGCCAGCGACCATCTTTCGTGCTGGCATCTCGGTCGTGCCAATCGATTTCGTCCCACGCGACCGGCTGGCCCGTTTCGACTTGGGCCACCGCGGCCCACACCGCAAGCAACCCCACCACCGTCTCGGAGGCCTCGCGTTCAGCCGATTCCGGTCCATCAAACGGGTGCGTTAGGAATTGATCCAACTGTGCCACAGACCAACTCTCCCCCCGAGCCATGGGAATTAACTGCTGCAATCGCGCGGTGTTCAGGCGCACGCGAAACGGCTTTGGGGACGGCGGTCCTTGGCGCAGCCACTCCGCCGGAATCGGGTGCTCCGCCCACCACTGGGTAGCGTCCTCCCAATTCATCGGGGGTCTCTGCTGTTCAGCCACCCACTCCTGCACCATCTGCCGCCACCACGCTCGATGGGCGTGACCATATCCCAGCGCGGCATTTACGATAGTTAACGGCTTGTTGTTAGGGCGCAACACTTTGATGGCTCGATACCCAATGACATGTTCATGGCCCCACTCGCCTCGTGTGCCGCCTTTCCCGTTGCGGTTGGCAGACACAATGCGTGGTGCCGGCAACAAGCCATCCCGCCGCCAATCTTGGATGCGGTAGCGGACCTGAGTCTCACGTTCCTTGGTTATCGCACACAGCGTTAGGATGAGTTCATCCAGCGTCACTGCTGCAACCCTCCGATTCCGGGTGTGTGTCCACCACAACGACGCTTTAAATGGTGTGCGGTCAACGACTCCACACGCATCCCGCACATCCAGTTGGACATACGCAACATCGCCCATAAAAACTCCTTTGAGAGACGCCCGCGCCTCTCTATTTTGTTTCTTTTATTTTAACGAGCTTTCTTTTGGTGGTCAAGGGAATAATGACTAGTAACACAAAATTATTGCCCTTAATCACCTTCTGTGCTAGAATCATTCTAGATTCCGATAATACAACCGTATCGGAAGTTAGAACGGAGGATGACCATGGAGACTGCAATCGTTCCGCAACCGACCGCAGCACTGGCCACACCCGCGGCCATCGATGCCCGGGTGAAGGACTACATGCAGCACGCCAAGGCCGCGAACACGGTCAAAGCCTATCGGCAGGACTGGGCGGATTTCGTGGCATGGTGTCACGCCTATGACGTGGCCGCGTTGCCGGCGACGCCCGAGACGGTGGCGCGCTATTTGACGGCCCGCGCGGAGAGCGTAAAGGTCAGTACGTTGCAACGGCGGTTGAGCGCCATTTCCCAAGCGCACACGGCCAAAGGCCTCCCCCGCTTCTCGGTGCTGGATGAGCCACTCCGGAGCGTGTGGGCCGGGATTCGCCGGATCCACGGTGTCGCCCAACAGGGTAAGGCTCCCGCGGTGACAGCCGATATCAAGGCGATGGTGGCACAGCTGCCTGAGTCTTTATTAGGCCTTCGGGACCGTGCCCTGCTACTCGTTGGATTCGCCGGGGCCTTTCGGCGATCGGAGCTGGTGGGCCTGACTCGGACGGACGTGCAATTCACCAGCGATGGGCTAACCATCCGGCTGCGGCGGTCGAAAACCGATCAGGAAGGTGCCGGGCGTGTGGTGGGGATTCCGTATGGGTCGCACCGCGAGACGTGCCCCGTGCGCTCCTTACAGGCGTGGCTCGAGGCCTCGGGTATTGAAGATGGTGCGCTGTTCCGCGCGATTAACCGGCATGGACACATCCAGCCAGGCCAGCTGAGCGACAAGGCGGTGGCGTTGATTGTGAAGCGCTGGGCAGAAGCGGCGGGACTCGATGCGGCTCAATATGCCGGCCACAGTTTGCGTGCTGGATTGGCAACCGCGGCCGCACAGGCTGGCGTTTCTGAGCGGGTGATTATGGCGCAGACTGGCCACAAGAGCACGGACATGGTACGGCGGTATATTCGGGAAGGTTCGCTGTTCCGCGAAAATGCTGCTGCTGAGGTGGGACTCTAGTGGGTCTACTCAAGTTGTTCTGGTGGGCGGTTGCATGGCCGTTTTTGCTGCCAGTGTGGATTTGGCGTA
>JAJZBJ010000104.1 GCA_021798975.1 Bacillota bacterium
CACAACTTTATGTCCATCCGTTCTCCTTCCTGGACGGCAGCGCCGCCCCGACCGCCTCGCGTAAGGAGGCAAAACCATACGTCTGCAGCACCTTGGGCAGGGCATCGATAATTTCCAGCATCCGCTCTGGGTGCTGGAAAGTGATCGTGCCCACCATCACGGCTTGGGCGCCGGCCATGAGAAACTCCAGGACATCCTCGGCCGACTCGATGCCGCCCATGCCAATAACGGGCACCTGCACGCGGGAGGCGATTTCGTAGACAATCCGCACCGCCACCGGCTTCACCGCTGGTCCTGACAGCCCCCCAGTCCGGCCCCCTAACGCCGGACGGCGGGCCTTGAAGTCGATAGCCATCCCCACCAGGGTGTTAATGGCGGATATCATGTCCGCCCCCGCGGCCACGACCGCCTCGGCCACGACCCACGGCTCCGCCGTATTGGGCGATATTTTGACCATCACCGGTTTCTCGGTCACGGCCCGCACGGCTTGCATCACGCGAAAGGCTTGGTCGGGATCATGGCCGAAGGTGATGCCGCCTTCCTTGATGTTGGGGCACGAGATATTGACCTCAAAGGCATCAATGCGGGGCTCCTGGCTGAGCCGTGCGGCGACGCGGGCGTATTCCTCCACCGTATGCCCAATGATGTTGGCGATAACTGCCGTATCCACGGTCCTCAGAAAGGGCACGTCTTCTTGCAGGAAGACATCCATGCCCGGGTTTTGAAGACCGATGCTGTTGAGGAGGCCGGCCGGCGTTTCCCACACCCGGGGCGGCGGGTTGCCCCGCCAAGGCTCGGGCGAGATCCCTTTCACGCTCACGCCGCCGAGGCGGTTTAAATCCACATAGGCCGCATACTCAGGACCGAAGCCAAACGTGCCCGAGGCCGCCATCACCGGATTTTTCAGCACCAGGCCGCGAGGCAGGCGCACGGTCAAGTCCATCAAAACACCAGCTCCTCTCGACGGAAGACCGGCCCATCGGTGCAGACCCGGCGGTAGCGAGGGCCCTCCGCACCTATCGGCTCGGCCGGCACCACACAGGCCAAACACGCGCCAATCCCGCAACCCATACGCTGTTCCAATGCCAGTTGTACCGCCCCTGTCAGAGAAGCCGCCGCTCGACTGACGGCCGCCAGCATCGGCGTCGGCCCGCATGCCATGACCTGGCCGTCGGGATGCTGGGCTACCCAGTCTTCCACGGCGGGAATGACCGTGCCGCGGTGCCCCACACTCCCGTCATCGGTTGCCAGCACGGGCTCGATTCCGAGCGTCCGAAAGTCTTCAGCCATAATCAGGTAGTCCTTAAAGCGCGCTCCCAAGACAACGTGCAAGGATGGTGCGAAGGCGCCGCCCCAGGTTTCCGCGGCCGCGAATACCGGAGGGATGCCGACACCGCCGCCCACCAACAGCCAGGGCCGGTCCGCGGCGGGCGCCTCAAATCCCCGGCCCAAGGGCCCCAGCACATCCAGACACTCCCCCGCCTGCCGCTCAGCCATCCACCGGGTTCCGGATCCGACCACTTGCACCAGCAGGCCCGCTCGCCCTCCGGACCGCTCTAGGCGCGAGAACGAGATCGGCCGGCGCAGCATACCGGGCGTCAGCACGTGGCAAAACTGGCCCGGCAGGGCTTCAGCTAGTTCCGGGCTCTGCACAATCAGTTCCACGTGGTCAGGCGCCGGCACCCGCACTTCTTCGATGCGGACCTTAAACGCGTGCGCCATCGCGTTCCCCTTTCCGCCACTCGTTGAGCGAGTGAACCTCGAACGGCTTTTTGCTCCGGCCCTTGAGCGCGTCTAAAGCGGCGGCCACGGTGTCCAACGAGGTCATGCACAGGATGCCGCGCTCCACGGTGGTGCGCCGGATGAGGAACCCTTCACGCTCCCGCTGCCCGCCGTGGGTGATGGTGTTAATCACCAACTCAAACTGGCCGTCCCGAATCAAGTCCACCAGGTGCGGACGGCGTTCGCCGATCCGATACACCGGCGTGGCCGGGATGCCGTGGCTGGAGAGCAGCGCCAGCGTGCCGCTGGTGGCATAGAGGCGATATCCCATATCCGCCAATTCGCGGAGAAGCGGCAGGGCCTCCTGTTTGTCCTGGTCCGCGATGGTGGCTAAGATGCGGCCGCCCGCCGAGAGTCTAAACCCACCGGCCACCAGGGCACGGTACATGGCGCGCGGCAGGTCCTCGTCAATGCCCATGACCTCGCCGGTAGATTTCATTTCCGGCCCCAGGGCGGCATCCACCTGTCCGAGCTTGGAGAACGAGAAGACCGGCATTTTTACAGCATAGTAATGCGGCATGGGCAAGAGACCCTTCGGGATTGAATCCGGCAGACGACCCGTTACGGCGGCTTCGATGGCCAAGTCGACCAGCGGCACATGGGTGGCTTTAATCAAGAACGGCACCGTTCGACTGGAGCGGGGATTGGCTTCAATCACGTACACCGTGCCGTCCACCACCACGAACTGGATGTTGAGGAAGCCCTTGACGTTCAAGCTGCGGCACAACACTTCCGTGATGCGCACCACCTCGTCGATGACGGCCTGGCCGGCCCGGACCGGCGGAAGTACCGCCACCGAATCGCCCGAATGGACACCGGCCCGCTCGACATGTTCCATGACCGCGGGAATGACCACCTGCTGGCCGTCGCTGACCGCATCCACCTCGAGCTCGATACCGCTCATGTAGCGGTCTATCAAGAGGGGGCGGGTGGCCCCGAACTCGGGATTTTCCTCGATGAGATAGCGCCGCAGGGCATCCAAATCGTCGATGATGCGCATGGCCCGTCCGCCCAAGACAAAGGACGGGCGCACCAGTACCGGAAAGCCCAGTTCCTCGGCCGCCGCCAACGCCTCTTTGGTTGTTGACGCGGTACGGCCCGGCGGGCGCAGAATCGCTTCGCGCTCCAGTAATTCATCGAATTGGTGACGGTCCTCGGCCCCGTTCAGACCCTCCAGGTCGGTTCCGACAATCTTGACGCCATGGTCCACCAGGCCCTGAGCCAAATTGATGGCCGTCTGGCCGCCGAATTGCACCAAGACGCCCTCCGGCTGTTCCAAATCCACGATGTTGAGCACATCCTCCAGCGTCAACGGCTCAAAGTACAGCCGATCGGAGGCATTAAAGTCCGTGGACACCGTCTCGGGATTGGAGTTAATCATAATGGCGCGGTACCCACGGCTCCTGAGCGCCTCCAGCGCGTACACGCTGGCTGCGTCAAACTCGATGCCTTGCCCGATGCGGATGGGGCCCGATCCCAGAACAATCATCTTTTTGCCTTCGAGCGGGACCGCCTCGTTGTCCCGATCGTAAGCCGAATAGAAATACGGGGTTTCGGCCGGGAATTCAGCGGCGCTGGTGTCCACCATGCGATACCCGGGCCGGATGCCCTGGCGGATCCGCTCCTGGCGCACCTGGTCCTCCTCGACCCCCGCCAGGCTGGCAATGCGGCGGTCCGCCACGCCGAGCTTCTTCAACCGCGGCAGTTCCTCCCGCCATGACTCGGCATGTTTCGAAAGCTGCCGTTCTGCTTCCACGATGCGGGATACCCCTTGCAGGAACCATGGGTCAATGCCCGTTCCCTCGGAGAGTTCCGCTACCGTGCTGCCGCGCCACAGGGCCTCAGCCAGATAGAACAGCCGCCGGTCATTGGGCTCCCGGCTCAACCGCGCCACCGTCTCATCGTCATCATGTTGTTCCGGTCCGCCCAGCATGTCGCTACGGCCCACTTCCAGCGATCGCACGGCCTTCTGCAAGGCGGCCTCGTACGTGCGATCGATGGCCATCACCTCGCCGGTGGCCTTCATCTGGGTACCCAGCCGGCGATCGGCCTCCGGAAACTTGTCAAACGGCCAGCGGGGAATCTTGGCCACGACATAGTCCAAGGCCGGTTCAAACGCGGCACTGGTGTTGCCGGTGACCGGATTCTTTATTTCCGGGAGCGTCAATCCCAACCCGATCTTGGCGACGATGCGGGCAATGGGATAGCCGGTCGCCTTGGAAGCCAGCGCTGACGAACGGGAGACCCGCGGATTCACCTCGATGACCCGGTATTCTGTCCCATCGGGACTGAGCGCGAATTGCACGTTGCACCCGCCTTGGATGCCCAGGTGGTGGACAATATCGAGGGCCGCGTGGCGCAACCGATGATACTCGCGGTCCGTCAATGTCTGGGACGGGGCCACCACAATGGAGTCCCCGGTATGGACTCCGACCGGGTCAAAGTTCTCCATGTTGCAGATGACGACCGCGTTGCCGGCCGTGTCGCGCACGACCTCGTATTCGACCTCTTTCCACCCGGCGATGGATTCCTCCACCAGCACCTGGCCAATCGGGCTTTCCGCCAGCGCTTGGGGCAACCGCTGCAATAACTGCTCTTCGGAGTGGGCAAATCCGCCGCCGCTTCCTCCCAAGGTGTAGGCGGGCCGGAGTACCACTGGATACCCGAGTTCGGCGGCGAAATGGAGGCCGTCTTCCACCGCGGTCACGGTGCGAGAGCGGGCGATGGGGTGTCCAAGCCGGACCATCAGGCTCCGGAACGCCTCCCGGTCCTCGGCCATTTCGATGGAGTGCAGTTGGGTGCCGAGAAGCTCGACGCCCAAATCGGTCAGGACACCCGCCTTGGCCAGCGATGAGACCAGGTTGAGCCCCATCTGCCCGCCCAAGGTGGCCAGGATGCCGTCGGGTCTTTCCTTGCCCAGAACATAGGCGAGGAAGGATACTGTCAGCGGCTCGATATAGACGACGTCCGCCACCGACAAGTCGGTCATAATCGTGGCTGGGTTGGAGTTGACTAAGATGACTTCGACGCCCTCTTCCTTCAGGGCCCGGCAGGCCTGGGTGCCCGCATAGTCAAACTCGGCCGCCTGGCCAATCACGATCGGGCCAGAGCCAATCACCAAAACACGCTTTAAATGGGTGCGCTTAGGCATGAGCATCCTCCTTGGACCGCACTTTGGCCAAAAACTCGTCGAATAGATACAAGGAATCCGAAGGGCCCGGCCCGGCCTCGGGATGGTGCTGCACAGATAGAATGGGCCGTTCTTTATGCTCAATACCCTCCACCGTTTGGTCATGCAAGTGCGTTAGCCGCACCTGGTAGCGGTCTTGCAGGGATTCGGCATCCACCGCATAGCCATGGTTCTGGGAAGTAATCAGCACCCGGTTTTCACGGTGGTCCACCAGCGGGTGATTGGCCCCGTGGTGGCCAAATTTCAAGGGGTAGGTCCTGGCCCCTTCCGCCAAGCCGATGAGCTGGTGCCCCAGACAGATGCCGAAAGTCGGATAATGATCCAAGGCATGGCGCACGGTGGGTAGAACTTCCGGCACGGAGGCGGGATCGCCAGGTCCGTTGGAGAGCACCACGCCATCCGGGCGGGTGCTGTCCAGGTCCTCTGTCGTCGCCGAGGCTGGCAAGACCGTAATCTGCGCTCCCCGGCGTCCCAGCTCGCTTAAAATCGAATTTTTAACCCCGTAGTCCAGCACCGTGATGCGCGGCCCCGGGCCTGGAATCTCATAGCGCTGGGGTGTGGTGACCCGATAGACGGCATCTGTCAAATCGTAATCTTGCAGGCGGGCCAGCGCCTCACTCGGCGCCAGCGGCTCCGCACCCAACACCGCCCGCTGTGTGCCCCGGTCGCGTAGATATTGGGTTAGTGCCCGAGTGTCGACGTCGGTCAAGAGGGGCTTCTGATAAGCGCTGAGGTAGCGGGCCAAGGGGTGGGCGTCCGGTCCGTGAGAGGGGATCTCCTCAAGTTGGTGCACTACCAGGCCTTCCACCCAAGGGAAGAGGGACTCGGCAGCTTCGGTCAGCGTACCGTAGTTGCCAATCAAAGGATATGTCAGCACCACAATCTGGCCGTAATATGACGGGTCTGTCAGAATTTCCTGGTAGCCGGTCATCGCGGTGTTGAATACCACTTCGCCGCGCCCGCCCCACTCTTCCGATCCGATGTAGGTCCCGTCAAAGCGCGTTCCGTCCTCAAACAGCAAGTAACCTTTCACGAACTCAGCACCTCTCCTTCCCTCATCACCCAACGTCCGTTCACCATGGCGGCTCGGGCCTGCCCCGTCAGTGCCATGCCTTGCAGCGGAGTATTGCGGCCCATGGAATAAAAGCAGTCAGGGTCCACGGTCCACACGTGGCCTGGGTCAATCAGCGTCAAATCGGCCGGCTGGCCCGGGGCGAGTCCCTGACAACCCAGCCCCAAGACGCCGTCCGGCCCGGTGGTTAGGAGTTTCAGAGCGTTCATGGGCGTCATCAATCCCGGTTGGATGAGCGCAGTGACAAGGCCGCCCAAAATGGTCTCCAGTCCGCTTATGCCGAACGGGGCATCGGGATAGGGCCGGGCTTTATCGTCCTGGTGGTGGGGCGCGTGGTCGCTGGCCAGGACCCCAATCAGCCCTTTTTGGACCGCGGTCACGAGCGCCTGGCGCGACGCCTCGGGGCGCAGCGGCGGATTCACTTTGGTCACGGGGTTGTATCCCCACGCCGTCAGCGCCTCATCGGTCAAGAGCAGGTGGTGCGGTGTAGCCTCGGCGGTCACCGACAGGTGTCGGTGTTGTGCCCATGCCAAGGCGTCGATGCTGTCCATGGCGGACACGTGCGCCACGTGCAACCGGCCGCCCGTCAATGCTGCCAACAGCACATCACGCCACACCATGGCCGACTCGGCCGTCTCAGGCACCCCAGCCAACCCCAGCCGCGCCGCCGGCCTCCCTTCATGCACCGAGGCCCCGCGGCTCAGGCTCTTGTCCTCGGCGTGGTTGATAATGGGGGTACGCAGCGTCGTGGAGTAACTCAAGGCGGCGCGCATCATTTGGCTGGACATGACCGGCTGCCCGTCATCGGAAAAGGCCCGCGCTCCGGCCGCCTGCATACGGTAGAGATCGGCTAATTCCTGGCCCTCGCTGCCCACGGTAATGGCACCCACGGGGTAGAGTCTAACCAACCCCAGATCCCGAGCCCGCTTGGCCTCCCATTCCACCAATTCAGGCGAATCGATAACCGGGCTGGTGTTGGGCATGGCGGCGACAGCGGTGATGCCCCCGTGGGCGGCCGCTTGGCTGCCCGTCTCGATGTTCTCTTTCCAGGTTTGTCCCGGCTCCCGGAAGTGCACATGCATATCGATGAGACGGGGTACAACCCATAGTCCGCGAGCGTCAATAACCTCCTCGGGATACTGCTGCCCTTCCTGGCTAGCCAGCACCCGGCCGTTCAAAATCCGAATGTCAGCATCCGGGGCTTCGAGTCCCTGGTACGGGTCAATCAGCCGGGCTCCCCGGATGCGAATAACCGTATCGTTACTCATGGTCCCCTCCCATCAGTCGATCCAGCACCGCCATGCGGACGGCGACGCCGTTTTCCACCTGTCCCAAGATGTGGGCGCGCGGATCCGCCATGACCGGCGTATCGATTTCCACCCCGCGGTTTTGGGGCCCCGGATGCAAAATCACCGCCGACGGTCCAAGTTGTTTAGCCCGCGCAGCGGTGAGTCCCCAACGTAGTCGGTATTCCTCCACAGACGGCATACCCGCCATCGACTGCCGTTCTTTCTGGATCCTCAACACCTGGACAACATCCGCGTCGGCCAGCGCCGCATCGAAGTCGGTGGTCAGGGAGACGTTCGGGACCGCGAGCGCCGTCGGCAGCAACGATGGCGGCCCCACTAGCGTCACGCGGGCGCCCATGGCGGAAAATCCCCACAAGTCGGATCGCGCTACCCGGCTGTGCAGGATGTCCCCCACAATCACGAGATGCAGCGAGTCCAAATGGGGATTCCGCTCCCACACCGTCATTAAGTCCAGTAGTCCTTGCGTGGGATGCTCGTGAAATCCGTCCCCGGCATTGACCACCGGCACAGACAGGTAGCGCGCCAAGTCCTCCGGAACGCCGGAAGCCTGATGGCGCACCACCACCAAGTCCACACCCATGGCCTCGAGATTGAGCGCCGTGTCATAGAGCGTCTCGCCCTTTTCCACGCTTGACCCCTTGCCCTGAAAGTTGATGACGTCGGCCCCCAGGTATTTGCCCGCCAACTCGAACGAGTTCTTGGTGCGGGTACTAGGCTCGAAGAATAAGTTCACAAAGGCTTGTCCCCGCAGCGCCGCACTCTTCTTGACCGGGGCTTCCAACAGGTCCTGCTTGAGCCGCTGCGCTGACTGCAGCAAATCCAGCAAGTCGGCCGCGTCACGCCCTTCCAGCGCTAGAAAATTGTTATCGCGAATCCTGGATCCCTTCTTTCTCCAAACTCACCGCATCCCGTCCGTCCGTCTCCCAAAGGGAGACGTGTACCGATTCCACCCGTGAGGTCGGGATATTTTTCCCCACGTAATCCGCCCGTATCGGCAGTTCTCGGTGGCCGCGGTCGACCAGCACCGCCAGTTGCACCATGCCGGGCCGTCCCCGGTCCACCACGGCGTCCAGCGCCGCCCGTACGGTACGGCCGGTATAGAGCACATCGTCCACCAGAATGACGCGGCGCCCGGCCAAGTCCGGCTGGCCTGCCCAACTGGCTCGCCGCTCCGCGCCCCGCTCCCGGTCGTCGCGGTATGGCTCCACATCGATGGCGATGACCAGCGGCTGCACTCCCTCAATGCGGCCCAAATTGCGTGCAATCCGCTCGGCCAACGGCACGCCGCGGGTACGAATCCCAGCCAGCACGACGTCCTCCACGCCGGGATTCTTTTCCGCAATTTCGTGCGCAATCCGCAGCAAGATCCGCGTTAATGCGTCTCCATCCATAATTAGGGCCATGCTTCACCCTCCGTCCGCCGCTTTTGGCCATAAAAAAACGCTCTAACCCGCAGACGGCTAGAGCAACTGCACCGGCTCCTTTCCAGTCTCGCGGGACTGGGATTAAAGGTCAGTGTTCCCGCCCCTAGTGTAGATCACTCGGGGTTTTCGGTAAAGGATTTGACGACGCTTTTTTCTCCGCATTTCCCATCCGATAGATGAGGCAGCGATCCAGGGTTCCCCCCTGGAGCAGTTCGCGGACGCCCTGCACCGTTACTCGGCCGTACCATTCCCCGCGCGGATAGAGGACCAACACCGGGGCCTGGCCGCACACCCTGAAACACGGCACCGTAAGCAGGATGATAGCCTGCTCCCGCGCCTGCCGTTTGATCTGGCGAAAGATACGGCCAGAGCCGCGGCGCCGACAGTGGATGCCCCGGCACAGCACCAGCCGCGATAGCGGCTGGCGTGGCTCTTCCTCCACCTCATTTCCCCCTTTTTCCCCGTCATGTTACCCTTATAGGAAAGGAGGGTAAGCATGTCGTCCAACACAAGACGCCCCCGCGCGGGATGGAAGATTGTCGGGGTTGTTCTAATTGGCGTAATTCTCCAGTTAGTGTTGAACCATTTGCCCCAAAAAATTCATCACCAATATGGCGATCTGTTTCGGGCGGCCATTGTTCTTCTGGTCGGCGGTGCCATTTCCTACATCGTGGAGAACTGGCTGGCACGGTTGTCACTCGAACACATTGGCTCGCGCCGGACCACCTCGATCCGTTTCTTGGCCCGTCTGGTGCTTTACCTGGCGATCGTGCTGGCGCTTCTGGCAGCGTTTGGCGTGGGCCTGTCCTCGGTGGTGTTTGGATCCGCCTTCGTGACGGTCATTCTAGGGTTGGCCGGGCAGAACTTCTTCAGCAACTTGATTGCCGGGATTGGTCTGGTGATTTTCCACCCCTTTGAAGTCGGCGACCGCATCAGCTTCGTGGCCTGGCAATACCCGATGCTGATGCCGTCGTTTCCCCACGAATCCATGAAGCCGGCCTACAGCGGCATCGTGAGTGACATCAACCTGGCCTATACCACAATACAAACCAACGAGGGCACCCCGATGCTCATTCCGAATGGCGTGATAATCCAGTCCGCCATTCACAACCACGAGCGGCAGCACGCCCAGAGACTCCGATTTCGGTTCGATCTGGATTTGGACTTGGATCCCATGCAGTTGCTTCATCGCTTAGAGGGACTGCTGAAGGACTCGCCCTACCCTGTGGAAGTTCGGTTGGCCGACGTAGGGGCGGCCACCTTCGCCATCGTCTTGACAGCGGTCGTACAGGGCAGGCGGGAAGAGGATGTGCGGTCTGCAGTGTTGGGACAGCTGATTCCCCTGGTTCAGGACCTGCGCAGAACCTCGGAAAATCCCCGCTCTGAAAGCCAATGAGCCGTGTCGGGGCCGGCCGTTGAGTCGTAGAGCCACGGCGACGCAACTTCTGGGGTCCCGAGCTCCGTTAACTGCTTCCAATCCTCGGGGGGCGCGCTCTCGAAAACCATCGCCTCCCCGCTGGCAGGATGGAAAAAGGACAGCCGCCCCGCATGCAGCATCTGCCCCGCGGCAAAAGCCGCATGCCGGCCGCCATAGCTCGTGTCACCTAACACCGGGTGACCCAAGGCGGCCGCATGCACACGAATTTGGTGCGTCCGGCCGGTATCCAGCGTGCACACCAACAGACTGGCCCC
>JAJZBJ010000105.1 GCA_021798975.1 Bacillota bacterium
TCGCATTCCAGAATCGGATCTGGGATGTGGAATCGGGTATCATGGAAGAAAGTCGATTCAAGGGCGGGACAACGGGAGCGTACTGTGGAAACAGCGGCGATCTGGAAACAGGCTAACTTTCTTGTGTTATGGACGGCATCGTCGCTGTCGGCACTCGCCGACAGCGCCTATTTTATTGTCTTGGCGTGGACGGTGGTGCGGGCCACGCATTCCGAATTGGCCCTCGGCACGACGCTGTTGTTGGCGTCGATTCCCCGACTGGCGCTGATGCTCTTTGGCGGCGTCGCGGCGGACCGCGTGAGTCCCAAACTATTGCTGCTGCTTTCGCTCCTGGCGCGAGGCGTGATTCTTGCCGCACTGGGTCTCTTGTTCATGGCGGGGGTCCGCGAGCGGGCTCTGGACTTCTATGTGTTGGCTCTCTTGTTCGGCACCGTCGACGCCTTCTATTGGCCCACGCAGGGATCGCTGGTGCCGCGGGTTGTGGAACCGCGACAGATTAGCGTGGCCAACAGCCTCATCCAAACTGTCCAGCAAGGGTCATTTGTGATGGGTCCGCTGTTGGCGGGCATTTTGTTGCGCCTCCCGGCGCGTGAGACTTTTTTAGTGGTGGCGGCGGTGTATCTATTGGGATCTGGGGCGGTCGTGTTCTTAAAGGCCTCCCTGCCGGCTGTGCGGCCAGCCGCTTCGTCGCCATGGCGGGATCTCACGCAGGGTCTCCGCTATGTCGCCTCGGTGCGCATTATGGCGCTCATCATGGGCATTGCGACCGTCTTTGGGCTGGTGCTGATGGGCCCTCTCAACGTGGGATTGCCGCTCTTTGTGAACCAACACCATTGGAGCGGCGCCATCTATGGATATTTTGAGGCCGGATTCGGGGCGGGGGCGGTGCTGGGCGCGGTCGGCAATGCCTTGCTGAAAGGGCTTCGCGGCCGCTATCGATGGATTGGGGGCCTGGGCACGATTACCGGCATCGCGCTGGCGGGCGTGCCGCTGGTATCGTCTTGGGGTCCTGGCGCCGCCCTGATGGCGCTGGCGGGCGCGTCGATGACGCTGGTCAGCATCCCTATCATGACCTATATGCAAGTGATCGCGGATCAGGAATTGATGGGCCGGGTGATGTCCCTGATGACCATGACCAGCATCGGGTTGACGCCGGTGAGTTATGCGCTCTGCTCCTGGTTCTTGTCCTCCCAATTGTTAGTCCCGCAAGACCTTTTGATGGGGGCCGGCATCTTGATTGCGCTGCTCTTCTTAAGCCTCTTTGTCATTCCGGACTTCTATCATATGGAGGACAACCCGCGCTGGCAGGCGGCTTCGCCGGAGCCGTCTGCCAAGGGGTAGTGCGGGTGCGCCGCGGCTAGAGGGTGCTCTCCATATTTTCGGCTTTTTTCGGCAGCAGCCACTCCACCAGGAACGTGAGGACCGCCACCACCAAAATGCCGACGAACACACGGTGGATGCCGCTGGCTAAGGCGTTGTCCACGAAGCGCAGCACGGCCTGGGGCAAGTGGTTGGAGACACCGCCTAAGGCTAAACTGGCCGCGTTGAGACTATGCGGCAGGTGCGCCGCCACCCCTGCGGGCGGATGCAGGAACGCGCGCGCCAAGGTAGCGTTCACCAGACTGCCGTATACAGCCACACCCAGGGTGCTGCCCAGCTGGCGGGTAAACATATTGGATCCGGTCACCACGCCGCGGCGGTTCCACGGCACAATGGACTGGATGAGCACCACCACCGAAGTGGAACCGAGACCCAGACCGACGCCGGTCAAAAAGCTGAAGAAGGCAGCGATCCCGATGGTCGAGTGCACGCCCAAGGTCACGAATCCCGCGCCGGCGAGTACCGAGACAATCGCGCCCAGCAGGGCGGTGCTCCGAAACCCCATCTTCAGGTAAAGACGGCCCGAAAATGCCGAGGCCAACGGCCATCCGATGGACATGGCCGCCAAAGCAAATCCTGCCGCGAGCGGCGTTTGATGCAGCACGCCCTGCAGGAATGTCGGGAAGTAGGAACTCAGTCCAATGGTGAGGACCCCGATGCCCAGGCTGGCCAGGTTGGCAGCCAACAGCACCCGTTTGGAGAACACCCAAACGGGGAGCACCGGTTCTTTGGCGCGGCGTTCGATGACGAAGAAGAGCACCAATAGCGCAGCCCCGCCGCCCAAGGTGGCAACGGAAGCCGCCGAGGCCCAAGCCCATTTCACCCCGCCTTCCAAGAGACCGGTAATCATAAGTCCGATGGAGGCGATGAGGAGAGAGGAGCCCACGTAATCGATTTTGTGGGGGTGGCGTGCCACCTGTTCTTTGAGAAAAATTGAGAGGGCGATTAACGCGGCTGCCCCGATCGGGATGTTGATGTAAAATACCCAGCGCCAGGAGGCGTATTGCACAAAGAATCCGCCGATGGCGGGACCAATGATGGCGGAGAGGCCCCACACGCTGGAGAGATATCCTTGCATTTTGGCGCGCTCTTCAATACTGAACAAGTCGCCTGCCAGGGTCATGGTGATGGGCTGAATGGCAGCGGCGCCAATCCCTTGCAAACCGCGGAAAATAATTAGCGTGACCATATTCCAGGAGGCTCCCGACAACGCCGAGCCTAAGAGAAAGATTAGGGCTCCCACAAACAGGATGGGCTTTCGGCCGAACTGGTCGGCCAGCTTGCCGTAAATCGGCGTCATGGCGGCTTGGGTTAAGAGGTAGATGGAGAAGACCCAGGGAAACAGGGAGAATCCGCCCAAGTCCCGGACGATGGTGGGAATCGCGGTCGCGATGATGGTCGAGTCCATGGCCGTCAATGCCAAAGTCAGCATCAGGGCCACAACCACCAACATGCGCGACCGCGCTTCGACAACTTCACTCATTCAACGACGATCCCTTCTCGTAAACTCACATTACATGAGTATAGCGGTCCAGGATTTTGGACGCTAGCCGTTGCGCTTCAGGGATCCCACCCGCATCGCGTGGCGCTCCGCCAGCATAAAAATGCCCAAGCCCATCGGGATCAGCACCAATCCGGCCAGGAACAATCCCAAAGATACGCCGAGGAGAGAATGGACCGGCGCCCCATAGAGAACCGCCCGCCGCACGGCCTGCAGGGTGTAGGTGGCGGGCGACAGGACCGCTGCCCAGCGAATCCAATGGGGCAGAACGGAGATGGGGTAATACACGCCGGACACTAACAGCAGCACCCCTTGAATCACCTGGGTGGCCTGCGCGCCCCGTTCGGTGGACAAGAGCGGCAGCACCGCCGCCATCAGGCCCAATCCGATAAAGGGAACGCTGGAGACTACCAGCACCAAGGCAGCACCGCCTAAGTCGGCGCCGCGGATGCTGACGTGGAAGAAAAAGGCGACACCGACCAGAATCACGACCGTCCGCACGAGGCCATAGAGAACCGCCCAGGAACACACGCCCAAAAGGTAGGTCAATCGGCGGATAGGGGCCATGAAACTGTATTCGATGGTTCCTTCCCAGCGCTCCCATTGCACCGAGTTGGAGACTTCCTGGAATAGGATGGACAGGAAGTTCCACAACAGGGCGCCGATAGCCAGGTACACCACCATGTGGTTGCGCTCTGCGCCTTTGGGAATGGTAAAGCCAATCAATCCGATGGTGAGGGTGTTGATGACGTTGTAGAACCAAAACACCAGTTCCCAACCTAAGTACCGGCGCAGAAGGTGGAAATTGCGGCGGACCAGCGCAAAGATGGCGCGGGTTTCGCCTAATACCAATGACATGTGAAACCTCCTATATTGCTGTCGTAACTTACTCGGCCGCTTCTTCCTCCAGCGGACTGCCGATGAGTTGGAAGAAGACTTGCTCCAAACTGCCGCCGTAGCGGCTTTTCAACTCGGTTGACGTGCCCACGGCCTCAAAGCGGCCGCCGGCCATGATGGCAACCCGGTCGCACAGCCGATCGGCTTCGTCCATGTCGTGGGTGCAGATCACGATGGTGGCATCGTGGGTCTTGCGCACTTCGAGAATGAACTGTTGGACCTCGCGACGCGACTTGGGATCCAGACCCGTGGTCGGTTCATCCAACAACATCAGGGTGGGCGACGTCAGGAGCGCCCGGGCAATGGCCACTTTCTGCTGCTGGCCGCGCGACAGTTGCTCCAGGGGAACCTTCAGCTTGCGCTCGGGCAGGCCCAACCGGTCCAGAATTTCCCTAGCCCCGCGCTGCGCCTGGCGGTTGGGCACGCCATAGAGTCCAGTGGCGTACGCCAAGTTTTCTTCCGCCGTGAGCTTCTTGAAGAAGCTGGCTTCCACAGAGACCCGGTTAATCAATCGGCGGACTGTCATGCGGTGTTGCAGGACATCATGGCCAAACACTTCGACGCGTCCCGAATCCGGCACCAACAGGGTAGCCATGAGGCGGATGAGAGTTGATTTGCCGGAGCCATTGGGGCCCAAGATGCCCAGAATTTCCTTGCGTGGTACGGTCAGCGAGATATTCGACACGGCATCAACCTCCCGCCACTGGCGGGTTTCCGGATCGCGCTCGCGAAACGATTTTTTCACCCCATCGACCAAAAGCGCCGGAACGGTGGGGGCGACCTCGGGCATTTGCCACTGTTTCATGCGAACCTCCTTGTCCGTGCGCGAGGGCACGGGAGCCGTAAGCGTTGAGACAAAAAAAGCGCCGGCCGGGTGTAGTCACCCGCCGGCGCAGAATCCCGAGAAATCTCAGGACGGAGGCGGAGAACCACACAGAGCCACAGTGAATCCAGAACCAAAAATGACGGGCATGCGCACCATGGGTTCTCCTCCTTTCGTCCGTCTCTCAGAACGGCCCAGTATAATTGCTCTTCGAGCATATCAGAGAGAGGCCTCTTCCCGCAACCGATATTTTTCCGATAGCGCTGCCGGTGTCGCGTTCTTTCGGAGGGGGGATAGGGACGGTCACCGCGCGGGGCGTACAATGGGGATGCGGACTGCCTATTGAAGGAGTGGAATGATGTGAATAAACATGCCTTAGCCGTAATTCCGGGGGACGGCATCGGCCGGGAAACCGTCCCTCAGGCCTTAACCGTCGTGGATCGCGTGGGCGAGATCTCGGGGCGGTTCTACCTCGAGCGCCGGGAGTTTGACTGGAGCTGCGCCTATTATCTCCAGCACGGCATGATGATGCCGGAGGATGGGTTAGAGATGTTGAAAGACTATGAAGCCATCTTTCTGGGAGCGGTGGGATATCCGCCGGTTCCGGACCATGTGTCGCTCTGGGGGTTGCTGCTGCCCATCCGCCGCGGATTTGACCAGTATGTGAACCTGCGCCCTGTCAAAATTCTAGCCGGCATCGACAGTCCCCTGCGCGGCTATCAGGCCGGGGACATCGACTTTGTGGTCATTCGTGAGAATACCGAGGGGGAGTACTCCAACATGGGCGGACGGCTGCGGCCGAATACCCCCGAGGAGGTGGTGATCCAGAACAGCGTCTTTACGCGCATGGGCACGGAGCGGGTCATGCGGCACGCTTTCGAGATGGCCCGGTCGCGCGGCGGCAAGCTGACGGCAGCCACCAAGTCCAATGGCCTCAATTACAGCATGCCGTTTTGGGACCAGGTGTTCCGGGAGGTGGGGCGCGAATACCCGGATGTCGAGCAGGAACTTTTTCATGTGGACGCCTTGGCGTCATATTTCGTGACCCGTCCGGAACGCTTCGATGTGGTGGTGGCGTCCAATTTGTTCGGGGATATTTTGACGGATTTGGGTGGCGCGATCCAAGGGGGGCTTGGGCTGGCGGCGGCGGCCAATATCAACCCGGAGCGCCGCTACCCGTCCATGTTTGAACCGGTGCATGGCTCGGCTCCCGACATCGCCGGGAAAGGCATTGCCAATCCGGTCGCCCAGTTGTGGACGGCCAAGCTGATGCTGGACCATTTGGGATACCCGGAAGAAGGCGGATGGATTATGGAGGCGGTGGAAGCGGCGCTTCAGGACCAGGTGAAAACGCCGGATCTGGGAGGGACGGCCAGCACCGGCGAGTTTGTGGCAGAGGTACTGAAACGGCTGCCCGGCTAGCAGAGTTCGCTGAGACCCTGGGGGAATCGGAACACCTTGCCGGGGTCCCAACGCCGCTTGGTGTGCATAAGACGGTGCAGGTTGCGTCCGTAATATGCCTCCGGCCAGTTGCGAATGCTGGCATCACAGTAATTGACATACGCGCCGACGGTGTGGGGCAGCATCGCCCGTCGAAATTGCTCCACCCAGCGGATATGGGCCGGTCCTTCCGACGGATCGGACCAATACGCTTGGTATTGTATTTCGGATCGGGCGCGGCGGTGGGAGAAGGCGGTATCCTCCGGGGCTACATCGCCGATGGTTCCGCCGAATCCCCCAAACTGCACCAGACAGCTGGGGCCGGGGGTTTCGGACAAGGCGTCTTCGAGGGTCCGAATGGCGGATTCCGACAAGGTGCGATAGGCATAGGCCGAGGTATTCTTAAACGTATCTTGGTCGGGGACTCCATGGGCCAGCCACCGATGCGGGTCGGCGCCGAGTCCGGCAAAGCGCCTCACCGCCTCGATGTAGGTCATCTCTTGGATGTTCTCCGCCATCAGGTCTGGAATGGCTAAGAGCGGGGCAATCAAGGGCTCCAACTCCTTGGCCAGCCCCAGAAATTCCCCGATGATGCTGACATGCCCAGCCTTTTGGGACTGCAGCGTCAAGATGGGGGTTATGCGGCGGTCGAGGTCATCCGGGTCGGACCATGCTTGGAATGTGCGCACCACCTGAGGAAGCCTGCGCCAGGGCCATTGCAGGGAGAAAATGGTGACAAGCCCCACTGGGAAGGTCCGGAACGTGAATTCCGTAACCACCCCGAAATTATTGGCGCCTCCGCCGCGCAGCGCCCAGAACAAATCGTCATGGACCTCAGCCGCGGCGTCCACGCGGCGGCCGCGAGCGTCAATCATCTGCATGGATTCGACCGCATCGATGGTCAGTCCGAACTGGCGCGATACCAGCCCGAACCCGCCGCCCAGGGTGAGCCCGGCAATGCCCACCGTGGCGCACGAGCCGCCGGGAATGGTGACGCGGCCTTGATCCCATAAGGTTTGGTAGACGTCCAACAACTGGGCTCCGGCCCCAATTCGGGCGGTACCCTCATCCGGGTCGCTGTCAATATGGTTGATGGCGCTGACATCTATGACCAGCCCGCGATTAAGGATAGAGTAGGCCTCGTAGCTGTGCCGTCCGCTGCGGATGCGGAAAGGTATGCGATGCCGGCGCGCCCAGCGCACGGCTTCCTCCACGTCCTGGACCGTCTGGCAGAACACAATCAGGCCGGGATGGATGTCATCGAATCGGGCGTTGTAGTCTAATCGGGCGTCATCATACCCCGGATCCCAGGGCGCAATCACGCGTCCTGTCAGCGTATCCCAGTACATGAAGGATCCCTCCTGAGCGGTTTAGCATACGATACGGACGGGCGCCGCCGAGGGTTCCAGTGTTGGGGAGAAAATGTTCCCCGCAGCTAAGGTTTGAGCGAATAATGGCGCGATCGTGGTGAAAGCACCCGGGGGCCGCCCAGCGTACGGGTGACGAGCGGCCATCGGTGCGGCGAGGGGCCGGCTTCGTGGGGCGCAATCACCCACAGCGCCGCCGGCCAGACGCGGCATGCAAGAGGCGGATTCAGCCACAGTTCACCGTCAATATTGACCGGAAGGGCGGGCTCCGTGCGCAGGGCAAGGTCGGTGACAGCTTGGTAGTGCGCCTCGTGATCTGTAAGGAGCCGGCCCATCAACAACTGCGTGCCCAGTCGGAGAATGGAGAGCAGGGAGGGTCCGCCCAACCGGAAGACTTCCAAGAGCCCGTCTTCGCCTGATGATGCGGGTGTGGCTGAGATCCCGGCGGCGATGGTGCGTCCATTGACAATCACCAGTTGGCGGGTTTGGAACACATCCTCAACGTCGTCGGCCGTGACGCGCACCGTCAACACCGGAGTGGTGGCGAGCGCCTGCCGAAACTCCAGGATCCACGCCGCGTACCCCAGCCGGTTTTTGGTTTCCCGGGACAACATCTCGACCAGCCGCTGGCTGAACCCCATGGTGAGGCTGTTCAGAAACACCTTTTGCTGCCCGTCTTTGACGGCCACCCCTAAGTCGTAACGCCGCGCCGGTCCTTCGGCCAGTAAGTCCATGAGCGCATCGGGCTTTGAAGGGAGGCTCAAGCCGTGCGAAAAGGTGTTGCCGGTTCCCACGGGCAGGACGCCCAGGACGCCGTCCGTTCCCGCCAGCGCGTCGGCCGCTTGGGAGAGTGTGCCGTCTCCGCCGCCAATCAGGAACCGGCTCACGCCCTGGGACAAGCCAGCCTGGATGCGCGCCACCATGTCGTCGGCAGAGGTTGTCAGGTGTGCGTCGACCAGGTTTAAACGCGATGCGGCCAGTTGGCGCATCGCGTCGAAGGAATCTTGGCCGCGCCGTGACGCGGGATTTACCAGCATCAGCGTGGGTTCGTCAGGTCTGACCCGTCTCATGGTGTCGGCTGGACGTCGTCCATCGGGGCTCCTTCCCTCACAATGTTTTATTGGCAGGGTTTCCCATCCCCAGTACTCTTACTCAGCGCAGGCTGGAGGAGATGCGGCGCGCAACGCCTTCTTCCTCGGCGGCTCGGGAGACCGCTTGGGCAACCTTGGTGGCGACGTCGCGGTTAAAGACGCTGGGAATGATGTATTCGGCCGAGAGCTCTTCAGGCCGCACCACCGATGCCAGCGCTTCGGCCGCCTTCAGCTTCATACCCATGGTGATATGGGTGGCGCGGCTGTCCAAGAGACCGCGGAAGAGGCCTGGGAAGCACAGCACATTGTTAATCTGGTTGGGATAGTCAGATCGCCCGGTCGCGATGACCCGAGCCCGCGACTGCACCAGTTCGGGTTGAATTTCGGGGTCCGGGTTGGCCATCACGAACAGGATGGGATCCGGCGCCATGGCGTCGACATCTTCAATGGAGAGGAGATTGCCGGTGGAGACGCCGATGAACACATCGGCCCCCGTCATGATATCGTGCAGCGACCCGTCCCGCAGGTTGGGATTGGTGCGGGCGGCGTAGGTGTCCCAACTAGGACGGTGCGGATACTGCCGCGTCCGGATAATAGGGCCTTCCCGATCGTATCCGACAATATCTTCGACGCCGGCCGCCAGCAGCAAATCGGTTGTGGCGGTTCCGGCTGCGCCAATACCCGAGACGACGACGCGCAAATCCTTGAGCGCTTTGCCGGCAACCTTGGCCGCATTCATCAACCCGGCCAGGATGACGATGGCGGTGCCGTGCTGGTCGTCGTGGAATACCGGGATGTCGAGACGCTCTTTCAGCCGGGCTTCCACTTCGAAGCAACGGGGTGCCGCGATATCCTCCAAATTGATGCCCCCGAACCCCGGAGCAATCCGCACCACGGTTTCCACGATTTCGTCGACGTCGGTGGTGTCGAGACAGATGGGGACAGCATCGACGTTGCCCAGCCATTTGAAAAGCACCGACTTGCCTTCCATGACGGGCAGGGCGGCCTTGGGGCCCAAGTGCCCGAGACCCAAAATGGCGGTCCCGTCAGTGACGATAGCCACGGTGTTGCGCTTCATGGTCAGTTGGAAGGCTTTATTGGGATCTTGAGCGATGGCGCGCACGACGCGCGCCACACCGGGCGTGTAGATATGCGAGAGGTCAGCGCGGGTCTTGACTTGGACTCGCGGCTGGAGTTCGATTTTTCCGCCCAAGTGCATGAGAAATGTGCGATCCGAGATATTTTCAATCGACGTGCCCGGCAGCTGTTGCAGGGCGTGCTCTAGGCGGTCTAAGTGATCGTCGGACGGCATGACGACCGTGAGGTCGCGCACAGTTCGTTCGTCCTCGGCCCGCACTAAGTCCAGTGCGATAATGTCGCCGCCAATGGTATCGACCAGCTCGACGAGCTGCCGAAAAGGTACCATCTCGCGTTGCATGTGCAATCGGATGATGTACTGTATTCCCGCTGCCATTCCCATGGCCTCCTTGCCGCTTCGGTTACGTCCATTCTACCGAATTCTGGCGGTCCCTGGGGGTTTCGTCAATTGCCGCGGTTAGGGGCGTGGGTCGTCGGCCGGCCGGGGTCCATAGCGGTTGCTGTCCCAGTCTCCCGGCAGTACGTCGAAGACAAACAGCACGATGCCGCCGACCAGCGGCACCAAGTTGATCAAAATCCACCAGCCGGATCGGTTGGTGTCGTGCAATCGGCGTACCTGGAGAGCCAGGGTGGGGAGAATCAGGGCTAGACCATAGAGCCCCATGAGAAAGCTCAAGGGGTGGGCAATCGTGGTCAGAACCCACAGGGCAAACTCGACCAGCCCGTTGATTAATTGGAACATCCAAAACTCCGGCCGATTGGCTCTTCCCTCAAATACCACATACTTTTGCCATACTTGCCAATACCATCCCATTTTCATTCTCCTATTC